>NZ_JAMHGA010000005.1 GCF_023660105.1 Desulfovibrio aminophilus
CCCCCGGCCCCCCCCCCCCCCCCCCCCCCCCGGTTCACGGTCGGCCGGAAAAACGAAAACCTTCTCTCGCCTTTCTCAAACAGTCCCCCCGGCTTCGCCCCCCCTTCGGGGGTTCATAGAAAGGCAAAGAGGCTCCCCTCTCCCCGCTTTTCTGAAACGGGCCGAAGGCCCCCCCTTCGGGGGTTCATGGAAAGGCAAAGAGGCTTTCGCCTCTTTTGACACCTTCGGCCGCACGCCAAAGGCGGACGCGAGGCGTGTTTTCACGAGCCAGGCAGGGGCAAGGCGGCGACTGCCTGAAACGCCGACATGACATATGCCGCGACTCGCCCCCCCTGCATCGGGAGTGAACCGCCCCTTGCCTTGTCGTGAAAATACCCGAGGGTCCGCCCGCCGCCTTCGCCCCGGCTTCGCCGGTTTGCAGAAAGGCAAAGAGGGTCCCGCTTCCCCGCCTTTCTGAAGCGGGCCGAAGGCCCCCCCTTCGGGGGTTCATAGAAAGGCCAAGAGACTCCCGGCTTTCCGCCTTTCTATAATCCGCCGAAGGCGGCGGCGGGGCGGAGCAGGCTAGATGATGACGTTGGAGACAGGCATGCGCACGGACCAGAGGGTGTCCTGGGCCGGGATGGGGACGGCCTGGGCGTCGGCCAGGCTGGGCCAGTCGGGCAGCGTGGGCAGGGGCAGGGGTTTGGCCTCCGGGACCCGGGCCGGACCGGCGGCCGCCTGGACGGGCGCGGGCTTGGGCGCGGGCGCGACGGCCTGGACGGCCGGAGCGGGAACCGGAGCGGGGGCCAGATCGGCCAGAAGCACGGATTCGAAGGGCGAGGGCACGGCCTCGGGCGCCTCGGGCGCGGCGTCGGGCAGGCCGTTCAGGCCGTAGGAGTCGGAGAGCGCGGCCAGGGCCACGGGCGTGCGCGGCGCGGAATCCTTGCGGTCCAGGCCGGTTTCCCACGGCCCGATGTAGTCCGGGCCGTCCAGGATGTCGACCACCGTGGCGATCTTGTCCTTGATGACCTCGTCCGGGGTCTTGTCCTCGACCACCAGGGCGTAGCTGTATTCGCAGACGGAATAGGCGGTCGAGGCGTACTGCACCGGCCCGCCGAGGACGTAGCCTCCGGCGGTCACGGCCGCGCCGACGACCATGCAGCCCGGAAGGGCCGGAAGGAAGGCCAAAAGAAGGAGTGCCGCAAGGCGTTTCATTGGTCGCTCCATCTGGAAACATGCGCTAGCCTGTTTCGACCTTTTTGTAAAGAAGGCCGACCCCGGCAAAACGACGGAATTCCGCCGTTCGCGGAAACCGATGCAAACTTCGCTCCGGCTTCGCCGGTCTGCAGAAAGGCAAAGAGAGTCCCGCCGTTCTGCCATGTTGTGCATCCCCCGACGGAGGCTTTCGACTCCCTGATGAATAAGGGCGGCCCGAAGGCCGCCCTTGAAATTCTGTAGCTACCCGAACATCCTAGTCAATGTGGATGTTCACGATGACGTTGATCTTGAACAAGATCAACACGAAGTAAAGGATGGCTTCCATCCTTATCTCCTTTTTCGAAAGGTGGCGAGCAAAACAATCGCCAAAAATGCCGGGTAATGCCCCGAAGGGAGGGAGGAGCGGGGTCGAGAAGCCCCTGCTCCGATGCAAGGTAACATCAAAAGAAACCAAGTCAAGCCGTGTGGCGAAAAACGTCTCTCCGCCTTGCCTATGCCTCCCCCGCTGGAGGCCGGAGGATGCCGCCGAGCACGGAGTCGAATTCCTCCAGGCTCACGGGCTTGGCGATGTAGCCGTTCATTCCGGCGGCCAGGAAGCGTTCGCGGTCGCCCTTCATGGCGTGGGCGGTCATGGCCACGATGGGGATGTCCCGGGCCTTGGGGGCCTCGCCCTCGCGGATGCGGCGGGTGGCCTCCAGGCCGCTCATCTCGGGCATCTGGATGTCCATGAGCACGCAGTCGTAGGTCCCGCGCGCCAGCAGGTCCAGGACCTGGCGGCCGTTCTCGGCCAGGGTCACGCTGTGCCCGGCCTCCTCCAGGAAGCTCGTGGCCGCCAGCTGGTTGATCTTGTTGTCCTCGGCCAGGAGGATGCGCAGGCCCGAGGGCTTGCCCCGGCCCGAGGCGGCGCGGGCCGGTCCCTCCACGGGCTCCAGGCCCGCGTCGGCGGCGTGGGCCAGGAGGTGCAGGATGACCTTGGTGCCCCGGCCGGGTTCGGATTCCAGGCGCACGTCGCCGCCCATGAGCCCCACGAGGCGCTTGACGATGCCCAGGCCCAGGCCCGTGCCCTGGTACTTGCGGGAGAAGGAGCCGTCGGCCTGGGTGAAGGAGTCGAAGATCTTCTCCAGCATGTGGCCCGGGATGCCCACGCCGGTGTCCGTGACCTCGAAGTCGAGGCGCACGCGGCCCTCGGGCTCCAGTCCCGGCTTGCGCGAGGCCAGCACGTGGACGAACCCGGCCTCGGTGAACTTGATGGAGTTGCCCACGAGGTTGAAGAGCACCTGGCGCAGGCGTCCCGGGTTTCCGGCGACCTCGTCGGGGAGGTCGCCCTCGGCGGTCCAGGTCAGGGTCAGGCCCTTTTCCAGGGCCTGGGGCCGGAAGATGTCCAGCACGGAGTCCAGCAGTTCGGGCAGATTGAAGCGTTCGCGGGCGATCTCCACCTTGCCCGCCTCGATCTTGGACAGGTCGAGGATGTCGCTGATCACGGCCAGGAGGTTCTGGCCCGAGTTGAGGGCCGTGTCCACGTACTTGCGCTGCTTGCCGTCCAGGGGCGTGCGCTGGAGGAGCTGGAGCATGCCCATGACGCCGTTGAGCGGAGTGCGGATCTCGTGGCTCATGTTGGCCAGGAACTCGCCCTTGGCCAGGCTGGCGGCCTCGGCCTCCTCCTTGGCGCGGATGAGGGCCATTTCCAGGCGCTTGCGCTCGGTGATGTCCACCACCGCGCCGATGATCTTCAGGGGTCGGCCCCCGGCGTCGCGCACGCAGGTGCCGCGCACCTCGACCCAGCGGTACTCGCCGTCGCGGTGGGTGAGCTGGGTCTCCACCTCGAACTCGGACCGGCCGCTCCTGATGAAGCGCTCGAAGTGCTCGCGCGCGCCCTCGCGGTCCTCGGCGCGCATGAGTTCCGCGATGCTGTCCAGGTCGTCGGGCACCTCGTCGGGGTCGTAGCCGAGAAGCTCCTTGAACACCGGGTCCACGTAGGTCTGGTCCAGGACGAAGTCGCGCTCCCAGACGCCCACCTTGCCCGCGCGGGCGGCCAGGGCGAAGCGCTGGCGGTTGCGCAGCAGGGCGGCCTCGGTCTTGCGGCGCTCCTCCACCTCCTTGCGCATGTCGCGCTCGCGGGCCTCGATGGTCAGCAGGTCGCGGCGCTGGCGTCCGGCGCGCAGGCCGAAGAGCGTGGCCAGGATGAGCGCCGCCGCGACCACGGCCAGGCCCAGGGCCAGGCCCAGGCCGAACCACTCGGGCAGGGCGTGCCCGTGGTCGCGGTCCAGCCAGCGTTGCAGGGAGGCGTGCAGGACCGAGCCCCGGTCCATGACCAGGCGGTCCATCTGGCGGTCGAACCCCTTGAGAATCCAGGCCTTCTGCCCCTTGAGCACGGCCGCGGCCTCGAAGGAGGGCATGAAGGTGATCGTGGCGGGCGCCACGCCGTACATGGAGGCCGCATACTCGCCATAGAGGCGGCAGACCACGCCCGCCCCGGCCTCGCCCCGGGACACCGCGCCCAGGACCTCGGGCTGGGTGTTCACCCAGTGGGCCGAGACCGAGAGGCCGTATTCCTCCATGAGCTCCAGGAATCCCTGGGCCAGGCGCGAACCGCGCGCCAGGGCCACCGTGCGGCCCGCCATGTCCATGAGGCTGGCTGGTTTCTCGCCGGGCCGGGTGTAGACCGCGCCCCAGGTGCGGGTGTACTTGCGGCGGCTGAAGTCGAGGAACTCCGCGCGCTCCTCGGTCTGGGCCACGTAGGGCAGCACGTCCACGCGCTCCTGGCGCATGAAGCCGACGCACTCCTGGCCCGAGCAGGGCACCCACTCCAGGTCCCAGCCCTCGGCCCGGGCCACCTCCTCCATGACCTCCACGGCCAGGCCCCGGGGGCGGCCCTCCTCGTCCAGGAAGGCCCCGGGCGGCAGGCCCGAAAGGGCCGCGCGCACCCGAGGGCGGGGCTCGTCGGCGTGGAGCATGGCCGCGGGGGCGGCCAGCGCGGCGGCCAGCAGCAGGAGGAATATGAGGACATGCGCCCGGCGCGGGCGCAAGGCGGATTTCATTCCATTTTCATACACGGGCCAAGTCCGCCTGTAAACGAGACGGGCAGGTCATCCCCATTCTTTCTCAGCGCGGTTCGAAACATCGGGCCCTGGCCGCGCGCTCCGAAACCGCCCGGGCCTCGGCCGACTCGCGCAGCTCGGCCAGACAGTCCTCCGTGGGCTCGAACCCCGGGCAGGACCCGGCCGAGGTCCAGGACGGCGGCCGCACCGCCACCCCGGGCCAGCCCGCCGCGCGCAGGGCCTCCGAGGCGGCCTCGCAACAGCCCCCGGCCAGGTTGCGGCAATCCCCGCAGCGGCCCCCCAGGTCTCGGGCATACGTTTCGGTCACACGGCTGTTCATAGACAACAATTTAGTCAATTGACAATACGACGTCAAGCCCCACCGACTCGCTGTTTGCGGCCGCCCCTGATTCCCCCGGCCCGGAATCCGGCGGCCGTTCCCGGCCGGGCCCCGGTTCCGAAGCGGGCCGGTCCGCGCCCACGGCGTCTGACAGGCGGAAGCCCAGGCTCCGCAAGTCCCCGGCCGAGGGCAGGCCGCCGTCCTCGCGGGGCAGCAGGATCATGCAATGCACCATGTTCGTTCCTCCAGGCCGGGCGACCGCGGCATTCAGTATCGCCCGCGCCATAGTGGTGCGTCTATAGTGCATCATTGATCTGAAAGTCCAGCATAATCTATAATTTCCCCATAGGATAGCCTGTTTGAGTTCCAAAAGAGCATTCTCTAGCCTGATATATTTTTCCTTTTGCATTGTGCTTCGTCTGTTGTGTTGTGGATGATCGCCTATCCACACGGGAAGACTACGGAAGGATGTCGTGCATCATCCTGCCGCGTCAGGGGGCGCCGGGGAGGAAACGCCGGTGTTCAGCGGTGGCAGCGGCCGCATTCCAGCGGCCCGTGCGGCAGGTAGTTGGCCTTGAAGCGGGAATGGCAGCCCAGGCAGCTGCGCGGCGAGCCCGCCAGGTGGAAGGCCCGGTGCAGCGACCGGGGCGGATCGTCCTCGCGGGTGATCAGGGAATGGCAGGCCGCCTCGGAGGAGCAGCTCGCCGGATCCTTGTGGTGACAGCTGCGGCAGGAGGTGCGGCCGCCCTGGACGTGGCGGGCGTGGGAGAAGAAGACCGGAGGCCGGGTGCGCTGGGAGGGCCAGGACAGGTAGCCGTCCTTGGGCATGTGCTCCGGGGTCCAGGTCCCCTCCACGCCGAGGCTGTAGTTCTCGGGGCTCACGGGCCGGACATCCGCCAGCTTGTGCTGGGGCCCGTGGCCGCTCGCGGCCGCGCCCCGGACCAGGGCCGGAACCGCCGCCAGGGCGAAGAGGAGGATCAGGGCCGACACGGCCAGGACGGGAGACGGACGCCCCCGCCCGGGGCGGCCCGGCGCGGACTCGGTCATGGCCCCATGTATAGAGGAAAGCGGGGTCGAGGCCAAGGCCGAACCCGGCCCGCCGCCCGCTTCCGGGCTCGGATTTCTTGCATTCTATTATTAAAAATTCGTTGCAAGATTGAAACAAATTTTATATGAACATCTTGAAAATCCATTTTGTTTGCGTTGCAAAACAAGGTGCGGAACCATGCGCGGAAAAACCCTGGTGCTCAGCGCGGACAATCTCCAGTTCTCGCGCCGCTTCGACCGCGTGCGGGTCCAGCCCGTCCTGGCCCGGGTCCAGACCCTGGCCGCCGTCCTGGCCGAACTGCCCGTGCTTCCGGAAACCGCCGAAGCCCTCGACGCCGATCTCCGCCTGCGCTCCATCCTCGCTTCCGCCGCGCTCTCGGGCAACGCCCTGGGCCCGGAACAGGCCGCCCGCGCCCTGGACGCCGCCGAGCCCCCGGCCGACCCCGCGGCCCGCGAAATCCACAACCTCGGCCGGGCGCTGCGCCCCCTCACCAAGCCCCGCCGCGAGTTCGGCGTCATGGAGGTGGCCGAGGCCCACCTGCGCAAGCTCCACGCCGGCATCACCGAAGGCCTGGACTATCCCGCGTCCGAACCCGGCGCGTACCGGTCCCGCTCCATCGAGGTGGGCGACGAGTCCCAGGGCGGCTCCTACGTCCCGCCCCGCCACGTCCAGGACGTCCGCCGCCTCATGGAGCGCTTCGCCGCCTGGATCAACTCCGAGCCCCTGCGCCACGAGCCGCCCCTGCTCCGCGCCGCCATCTGCTCCTTCCACCTGGCCTGCATCCACCCCTTCGACACCGGCAACCACCGCGCCGCCCGCGCCCTCCACGCCCTCATTCTCTCCGCCGCCGGGCTGCGCCGCCTCTCCTGGCTCCCGGCCATCCAGGAACACCGCGCCCCCCTGGAGTCCTACCGCGCCTTCCTCGACTCCCTGCGCCACGACCTGGACCTCACCGCCTACCTCGAACACCACCTCCTGGGCCTCCTGGACCAGCTCACCGAGATCAAGGCCCGGCTCCTGGCCCCCCTGGCCCGGCTCACCGCCGAGCACCACCTCCAGGCCCTCCTGGACCAGCGCCGCATCTCCCGCCGCCAGCTGGACCTCCTCCACCTGCTCCAGGAGCACGGCCGCCCCCTCACCCTCCAGCAGATCCTCGCCACCCGGCCCTTCAGCATCCTCTACCGCGACCGCACCTCCCACTCCGCCCGCCGCGACCTGCTCAACCTCGTGGAACAAGGCCTGCTCCACCGCTCCGCCCACGCCTTCTCCCCCTTCGGGGGTTCATAGAAAGGCAAAGAGGCTCTCGCCTTTCCACCTTTCTGAAACGGGCCGAAGACCCGGCGAAAGGGATGCCGATTCTTTCATTCCCCCATTGACCCGACCGCCGATCTCCACTACGGTAACACTAAAATGAAAAAAGTGTTACCGCACCCGCCGGATGCCCTTGGTTGAAGGTTTCCAGGCGTTGCGGAGCCCGAAGGAGGTGAGCGGGATTCAACACCGTCGGCTGTGGACCCAAAATCAGCAAAACGGAGGAACGTATGAGCCGCATTGAAATGGAAAAGATTTTCTACGAGGACAGCGCGCCGGACCCGAAGGCGAACCCGGACAACCTCTACTTCATCCAGATCGATGAGAAGAAATGCATCGGCTGCGACACCTGCCAGCAGTACTGTCCGACCAACGCCATCTTCGGCGACTCCGGCGAACCGCACAAGATTCCGTACAAGGAACTGTGCATCAACTGCGGCCAGTGCCTGACCCACTGCCCGACCGCGGCCATCTATGAATCCCAGTCCTGGGTCAGCCAGATCGACAAGAAGCTCAAGGACAAGAAGCTCAAGACCGTGGCCATGCCCGCCCCGGCCGTGCGCTATGCCCTGGGCGAGTGCTTCGGCATGGCTCCGGGCTCGGTGACCACGGGCAAGATGCTCTCGGCCCTCAAGCAGCTGGGCTTCACCCACGTCTGGGACAACGAGTTCACCGCCGACGTGACCATCTGGGAGGAAGGCACCGAATTCGTGGGACGCCTGACCAAGAAGATCGACGCGCCCCTGCCCCAGTTCACTTCCTGCTGCCCGGGCTGGCACAAGTACGTGGAATCCTATTACCCCGAACTGCTGCCGCACCTGTCCACGGCCAAGTCGCCCATCGGCATGGACGGGGCCCTGTCCAAGACCTACGGCGCGGACACGCGCAAGTACAACCGCGCGGACATGTACACCGTGTCCATCATGCCC
The DNA here is from genome assembly GCF_023660105.1 of Desulfovibrio aminophilus. Lineage (NCBI taxonomy): Bacteria > Pseudomonadati > Thermodesulfobacteriota > Desulfovibrionia > Desulfovibrionales > Desulfovibrionaceae > Desulfovibrio > Desulfovibrio aminophilus. The sequence goes on from NZ_JAMHGA010000005.1 coordinate 7,864, forward strand.
TGCACGGCCAAGAAGTACGAAGGCATGCGCGCGGACCTCTGGTCCTCCGGGTACCAAGACATCGACGCCACCATCGACACCCGCGAGCTGGCCTACATGCTCAAGAAGGCGGGCATCGACCTGAAGAAGATGTCCGAAGGCAAGCGCGACGACCTCATGGGCGACTCCACCGGCGGCGCGACCATCTTCGGCGTCACCGGCGGCGTCATGGAGGCGGCCCTGCGCTTCGCCTACCAGGCCGTGACCAAGCAGAAGCCCGCGTCCTGGGACTTCAAGGCCGTGCGCGGCCTGGAGGGACTCAAGGAGGCCACGGTGAACATCGGCGGCACGGACGTGCGCGTGGCCGTGATCCACGGGGCCAAGCGCTTCAAGAAGGTCTGCGACCTGATCAAGAGCGGCAAGTCCAACTGGCACTTCGTGGAATTCATGGCCTGCCCCGGCGGCTGCGTCATGGGCGGCGGCCAGCCGATCTTCCCCGGCGTGCAGCAGGCCGACAGCGGTCTTCTCGGCCGCTGCCTGGCTGGATGGAACAACCGTCTCGCGGACAACGCCTAGGAGGTGACGGAATGAACACGTTGCACATCACCCGACGCAGCTTCCTGAAGACCTGCGGCGTGCTCGGCGGCGCGACCCTGCTCAACGCGGGACTTCCGGCCCTGGTCCGGGCCGCCAATGAAAAGGCGCTCAAGGACTACATGAACGACCGCATCAGCGCGGTCTACGGCGCGGACGGCAAGTTCCCCATCCGCGCCTCCCAGGACAACCCCCAGGTCAAGGCCCTGTACAAGAACTGGCTCGGCGAGCCCGGCAGCGAGAAGGCCCACCAGTTCCTGCACATGCACTTCACGGACCGCTCCCAGAACATCAAGCGCCTGGGCGACAAGGCCGTGAACCCCAGGGCCAAGGAGTTCGAAGGCCAGCCCTATCCCTACGAATAAGCCCCGCGATCACTCCTCCCCTCTCTTGCCTGCGGCGAGGAACGTTTCTGACCCAAGGGCACATTCCCTTTTCGGCATGGCGGATTGCGCGCGCTCCCGAGACTACGGAGCGAGAAGCCCCTCCTCCTGGAGCAGGGGACTGTAAAACCGCCTCGCCAGGCTGGTGGAAGAAAAAACGATCTCGTCAATGAACGTGACCGCGCCGCCCGCCGAGCGGCAGGCGAGGCTTTCCGCGTACATGACCGTGGAGGGGTCGTCCATTTCGGCTCGCCGCTCCCGCCCCTTGAAATAGACGGCGGGCCGCAGCATGGCCAGCGCCTCCACGGCCGTGGGCCAGCGGTTCACGGCGACGGCGTCCACCATGCCCAGGGCGGCCAGGACCTCGGCCCGCTGCTCCGAGGAGAACACCGGCCGGTGCGGCCCTTTGTTCAGATATGCATCGGGCGTCACGGTGACGGCGAGAAAGCCGCAATGCTCCCGGGCCCGGGCCAGGTAGCGCACATGCCCGAGGTGGAGCACGTCGAAGCAGCCGTGCGCCAAGCCGGTGGAGACGCCTTTGCCGCGCAGTTCCGCCATAGTCCGGGCCAGTTCCTCCAGGCCCATGACCTTGCTTCTGTGCATCACGCCCCGCGCCCCAGGCAGGTGAACCACTTCCTCGTGGCCCGCGCGATGCCGTCCGTGTCCCAGAGAATGGCGTCGCGGTAGTCCTCGATGTTGGCGAGAATCTCGGCCACGCCCTCCTCGAAGCCGATCTCCGGCCTCCAGCCGAACAGGGCCGAAATCTTGCCGATGTCCGCCCAGGTGGCGTCGGGCTCACCCGGACGCTTGGGCAGATGAACCCGCTCTCCGCCCAACAGATCGGCGAGGCGGTTCACGGATTGCGGAGCGCCGCTGCCCACGTTGAACGTCTCGCCGTGGCGGGTGCCGGTTCCAGCCAGAACGAACGCCCGCGCCACATCCCGCACATGAATGAAATCCCGCTGCTGCGACCCGTCGCCCACGATGGTGAAAGGCCGCCCGGCGAGCTTTTGCGGCAGGAAGACCTTGAACACTCCGCCGTACGCCCCATGGGTCTGCGCACGCGGCCCATAGACGTTGAACAGCCGGAGTGAATTCGCCTCCAACCCATAGACCCGGGCCCAGTGCAGCACGCAGTCCTCGCCCAGCCGCTTGGACAGGGCATAGGGATACTGCGGCCGCAGTTCCGCCGTCTCCGGGGTGGGGTAGATGTCCGGGATGCCGTAGCATGAGGAGGAGGCCGCGTAGACGAAGCGTCCGACACCCGCCAGCCTGGCGGCCTCCAGCACGTTCACCGTGCCCTCCACGTTGGCGTGCAGATACGGCCGGGGCACCTCGACGCTGGGCACGATGTCGGCCAGGCCCGCGAGGTGGAACACCGTGTCCGCGCCCTGGAAATGGCGGCAGACGGCATCGAAGTCCATAATGTCTCCCCGGACGAGGGAGCACAACCCCGAAGCCTCGGCCTGGGCGAGATTTTCTGGACGGCCGTTGACCATGTTGTCCAGCGCGAGAACCTCCACCCCCATCGCCACAAGGGCGTCGGCCAGATGCGAGCCGATGAACCCGGCCCCTCCCGTGACGACCGCCTTGCGCATGGTTCGCATCATACCGCCGCCACTCCCTTGGGCCTTCTCCCGCTTTCTTGGCGCATCCCGCCTCCTGCGCGTTTTGCCCGCGCGCGTCCCTCTCCAGGGCCACGGCGCGGCCAAAGCCGCCGTGGCGCGGGAATCCCGCCCGTCCAGTCCGGGCGGAACCATTTTTCCAACGCACGCGGGATGGACACAACCTTGTTCGTGTTACTAATTTGAAATTAGTAACACGAAAGGAGAAGGGAAGACAAGACCGCAGCCAAGCTCCGCCTGATTTCGGCGGCACGGCGGGTCAGTGATGCCGGATTCTGAAAATCAGGCCTCTCATGCCACTTTTTTAATTATCGCGGCACGAAGGTGGTGCGGCAGAACGGAGGCTAGCCTGCCGGAACCGCGGACTGGGCCTCAATGAGCCCGATGGCGGTGCGGGCCATCTGGTCCAGGTCCGGCTTGGCCACCTGGGCGTCCGCGCCCACGCTCTCGCCCTTGTGGCGCAGCTCGTCGGTGATGATGGAGGAATAGAGGATCACGGGCAGGGACTTGAGCACCGGGTCGTTCTTCACGGACTTGGTCAGGCTGAAGCCGTCCATGAGCGGCATCTCGATGTCCGAGATGAGCACGTCCAGGAACTCGGTGACGGGCTTGCCCGCGTCATGGGCCGCGTTCTTGACCTCCTGGAGCCGGTCCAGGGCCTCGGAGCCGTTGTTGGCCATGAGGACCTCGAATCCGGCGGCCTCCAGGTTGTTCTGGAGCATGGCCCGAATGGTGGCGGAGTCGTCGGCCACCAGGGCGCTGTAGTGCGTCTCCACGTGGGCCGAGGTGCTCCAGGCCTGGGCCGCGCGGGCCGGGTCCAGGTCGGCCAGGATGTACTCCAGGTCCAGGAGCTGGATGAAGCGGCCGCCGCGTTCCACCAGACCCACGATGCTGGCCGTGTCCACGCGGCCCAGGGCCTTGGACGGCGGGATGACCTCGGGCCAGCCCACGCGGTGGATCTCGGTGACGCCGGAGACGAGGAAGCCGGTGACCGCCTGGCTGAACTCCGTGACGATGACCACCTCCTGGTCGTGGCCCGCCTTGTCCAGGTTGAGCCACACGGCCAGGTCGATGACCGGCAGGATGTGGTGGCGCAGGGGGATGACGCCCAGGAACGAGGGGTGGGTGGCGGATTCCGGGTGCGTGAGCCGGGGGCTCTCGATGACCTGCATGACCTTGGCCACGTTGACCCCGAAGTGGCAGGGCACGGGCCCGGCCGGGGTCTGCTCGTCGATGTGGAACTCCAGGATTTCCAGCTCGTTGGTGCCGGTCTCCAGGAGGATTTCCGTCTTCTTGGCCATGACCGCCTCCGCGCGGGTTGGCAGGCGCGCATGCTGACCATAGCGCGGCGCGGCGGGAGGGGAAAGGAAACGCGGGAAAAAATAACGTTCAGAACACGGGCAGGCGGTTGGACACGATTTCGCGCAGCTCGGGGCGGCGCAGGGGCTTGACCAGGACCCCGTCGAAGCCCGCCTCGGCGCACTGGCGGGCGTGCTCCTGGTCCTCGTGGGCCGTGAGGGCCAGGATGGGCGTGCGCTGGCGCTGCCCGACGGCCTCCAGCGAGCGCATGGCCCGGACCGCGTCCAGGCCGTGCATCCCGGGCATCTCCAGGTCCAGGAGCACGAGCACGTAGCCGTTGGCCCGGAACAGCTCCACGGCCTCGGCCCCGTCCGCCGCCTGGTCCACGGCGCAGGGCAGATCCTTGAGGAAGAGCATGGCGATGGCCCGCTGGGCCTCGGCGTCGTCCACGAGAAGAAGGCGTTCCATATTCATAAAATAGCACCGCCCCGGGACGCCCGCAAGGCGGGATGGACCAAAAAGCGGTTCCATTCTATCGTGCGCGCCGTGAGCATCGACCTGCACACCCACTCCACGGCTTCCGACGGCACGGACACGCCCGCCGAAATGGTCCGCAAGGCCCGCGCCGCCGGGCTTTCCGCCCTGGGCCTCACGGACCACGACACCGTGGGCGGACTGGACGAACTGCGCCGGGCCGGGGCCGAGGCCGGGCTGTACGTGGTGCCCGGGGTGGAGCTCTCGGCCTCCGCGCCGCCCGGCTCCGGGCCGCTCCACCTGGTGGGGCTCTGGCTGCCCGAACAGCCGGAGCACCTGCTCCGCCTCCTGGACTGGGCCATCCAGGCCCGCGAGGCCCGCAACCGCGAGGTGGCCGACAAGCTGGCCGCCCTGGGCACGGGCGTGACCTATGAGGAGGTCCGGGAACTGGCCGGGGGCGTGGTGGGCAGGCCGCACTTCGCCCAGGCCCTGCTCCGGCGCAAGGCCGTGACCTCGCTGGAGGAGGCCTTCCGCCGCTACCTGGGCCGCTGGGGCAAGGCCTACGCGCCCAAGGCCAAGGTCACTCCGGCCCAGGCGCTGGGGGCCCTGCGCGCCGACGGGGCCACCACGGTGCTGGCCCACCCGGGCCTGCTGGGCCTGTCCCCGGCCGAGCTGGAGCCCGTGGTCCGCCGGCTGCGCGACCTGGGCCTGGAAGCCGTGGAGGTCCACTACCCCGAGCACTCGCCGCGCCAGATGGACCAGTACGCGGCCCTGGCCGGACGCCTGGGGCTCCTGCCCTCGGGCGGCAGCGACTACCACGGTTCGGTGAAGCCGGGCCTGCTCCTGGGCCGGGGCAAGGGCTCCCTGTGCGTGCCCGACTCCGTGCTCGCCCGGCTGCGCGAACACCGCGCCGGCCAGGGGCTGTGGAGCTAGAAACCGGACGCGCGGGCGGCACGGCGGCCTGCTTCCATCCCCGCGTGAGCCGGGGCTCGGTGGTCATCTTCGAGGTGAAGTCCGACGAGGCCCTGCAGGACCTGCCCGCCCGCCGGGCCGACATCGTTCCGACCCGTTTCGGCCTCTTTCCCCTGGTGGACGAGGACGCCGCCCGGCGGCCCCTGGACGACTGAACATCTCCAACCATGCCGAATTGATAGCACTATCTAGATAATCTCATGATTTTCCCTGGAGCCATTCCGGGCCGCGTCCGGGACGGTTTTTCGCGGGGCATCGCCCCTCCGCCCGCTTGACGAAGCCCGGATCGTGCTTACCTTGTGTCTGACCGGGAGGGCGGACCTCCCGAGGAAATAGGACGAACCCCAGCGGAGGGTGAAAAGGAATAATCACCGAATGGTTTACCGACAGAATGGCGGATCGAGCCGCCCCGAGCCCTGAAAGAGCGCAGTGAGCCGAAAAAATCCCCCTGGGTCCAGAGAGAAAAGGGGAACGCCGGGAAGACACCGGAATCGGCTCACAACCTTTTGTTTTTCATCACCATTCACCAAAACGTCGCACGAACGTCCCCGAATCCCTCCGCATTCCCCGAACCTCCCGCTTCTCCGCCTCCAACCTCGCGCCGCCGTTGACGATAAAAAACGTGGACAGCCGTTGCCGCCAGGCGTAACAGGTGAATCAACGGCAAAGGCCCTGAAAGGCCGTTCGGCCATGAACCGAAACGGAGGGAGGGGCGAAATAGAAGCAGAGGCTTTTCACCATATGGCGGATAGAGCCGCCCCCGCCACGACAGAGCGCGTGCGCCATGAATGAACTCCCCAGGCCTCGGCCGGGAACCGACCGGAACTCCGGCATGGCGCACATTCATGTTCCTCCCCCCCGAAAATCGCGAATTTCCTTGACTGAAATTTTCCGACCGCATATGGGTCAGCTTTCTGCCGGATTCCGGTTGTCTCCGCTTGGCACGGAGCCGAGTGGGTCGGAAGGCAAATTTTGTTTTCTCTTTTAAGGAGTTTGGGTTTTATGAAGTCCATTTACGTCGGGAACCTTCCCTTCAGCGCCACCGAGGACCAGACCCGCGACCTGTTCGCCCGTTACGGCGAAGTGTCTTCCGTCAAGTTCATCATGGACCGCGAGACCGGCCGCTTCCGCGGCTTCGGCTTCGTGGAGATGGAGGACAACGCGGCTGATGAGGCCATCCGCAGCCTGAACGGCGCCGATTTCGGCGGCCGCACCCTCAAGGTCAACGAGGCCAAGCCCCGCGAGGAGCGTCGCCCCCGCTGGTAGTTGGAAGCTCCGACTTTCCAGTATGACCACCAGCCGCCCGGCCCTCACGCCGGGCGGCTTCTTTTTCCCCCGGCTTCGCCGGTTTTCAGAAAGCCCAAGAGGCTCCCTTCGTCTTTCCGCAGGCCGGCGAAGCCGAGGGGGGGGGCTTCGCCCCCATTTACGGAAAGGCGGAAGAGGCGGGAGTCTCTCGGCCTTTCTCTAGACCGCCGAAGGCGGATCAGAGGCGACGCAGCCATTCCGTGAAGAACGGGTCCACCACGCGCCAGAGGCCCGCGTCGTCCTTCTCGATCAGGTCGCGGCTGACCAGTTGCTTGCGGGAATAGGCGGCCGTGGATGCGCCCAGGGACCAGCGGGCCAGGTAGTCCGCCGCCAGCGGGGCGGGCGTGGGGTCGGCGGCCAGGGCTCGGAGGAGCTGGATTTGCGGGGCGGGCAGGTCGCGCACCTGGGCCTCGTGGCCGAAGCGTTCCTGGTCCTGGACCATTTCCCGGGCCGTCGCGGCGTGTTCCGGGGCCAGGCGTTGTCCGGCCAGGGCGAAGGCGTGGAAGCCCAGGGCCTGGGCGTACCAGGAATAACCGGCGGAGAGGTCGGCCAGGGTTTCGGCCACGGCCTCGGGGCATTCCTTGCCTCCGGCCGCGCAGCGGGCGCGCAGGAAGGCGACCAGGTCCGCGCGCGGCAGGGGCGGCAGGGCGTGGAGCAAGGCGCTCTGGTAGAACGGGCGTTTCCGGGCGGTGAACATGCCGAGCAGCACGGAGCGGCGGCTGCCCACGAAGCAGTACGCGGCGCGCTGGCCCTGGATGTGCGTGCGCAGCAGGGCCTCCACGCGGCCGTCGCCCAGTTCGGAAATCTCCTGGAACTCGTCCAGCGTCACGTGGACCGGGATTTCTCCGCGATCCAGGAAGGCGTCCAGGTCCTCCAGAACCCGCGCGAGCACGTCGAGCCCGGAATCCCGGCGCGAGGCGCGTTCCACGGACAGGCTCACGCCGCCCTCGGGGGTCGGGGTGAACACCGGCCGGAAGGACCGGAACACGCCGAGCCAGCGGCGGCCCTTGTCCAGCAGGGATTCCCTGGAGTGCAGGGCTTCGAGGACCTGGCGGGCCAGGCGGTCGGCCAGGTCGTCCACGGAGGTGATCGCGTAGCAGTCGCAGAAGACGGTCAGGAATCCCCGGTCCGCGAGCCCGGCCTGGAGACGGCGGCAGAGCGAGGTCTTGCCGTAGCGGCGCGGCGAGTAGAGCACCACGTTCTGGCCCGCCTCGGCGTAGGCGGCCAGGTCGGACAGATCCTTCTCCCGGTCGCAGAACGGCTGGTCCGGGCCCAGGGTCTTGAGCGTGAAGGTGTTGGGCATGGCGGCTCCTCCCTGTGTTCCTGTCATTGCAATACTTATGTTACAAATATTTTGCAACAACAAGTTGGCAGCGCCCCCCCGGCTTCGCCGGATCATGGAAACGCGGAGAGCCGGGAGCCTCTTGGCTGTTCTGAAGCCCCCCGAAGGGGGCGCGAAAGACCGCGCCGCTATCGGGTCCAGGCCTCAGGCCTGGCGAGGGGGCTGGGGGCGAGGAGCCCCCAGGGATTCGACTTTTCCGCAGACCGCCGAAGCCGGGGGGCCTTCGGCCCGTTTCAGAAAGGCGGAGAGACGGGAGTCTCTTTGGTTTTCTGTAACCCGCCGAAGGCGGCGGCGAAGCCGGTCAACTGGTGGGCAGGCCGAACTCGGCCACGAACGGAGCCAGGTCCCCGCGCACGACGAGGCCCCCGGGCCCGCGGTCGATCTCCATGTCCCCGCGCAGCGCGGCGGACAGGCCCCGTTCCACGGCCAGCGGCACGCCCTGGACCTCCAGCAGGTCGTCTCCCTCTCGCGGCCCCTCCAGGGCCGCCGCCAGGCGTCGCCTGGCCCCGCCTCAGCCCGCCGTGAGAGAGATCCGCAGCCGTTCCGCGCCGGAGGCGGGCAGCAGGAATCCGATCTCGTCCAGGGCCGCGCTCGTGAACCGGATCATGGACAACTCTCCAAGTCTGCTTATCCTTACGCTTCAGGCACCCTAGCCCAATAAGGACCAAAAATCATGCCCGAACTGCCCGAGGTGGAGACCATCGCCCGGGGCCTGGACCCCGCCCTGCGGGGCCGCCGCATCCGTTCCGTGGACGTGCTCGACGCCATCAGCGCGCCCCAGGGGCCCAAGCCCTTGGCCAAGCGGCTGGCCGGACGCCGCGTCCTGGCCGTGCGCCGCCGGGCCAAGCTCCTGCTTCTGGACCTCGAGCCGGACCTCGTGCTGGCCGTGCATCTGCGCATGACCGGCGGCGTCACGGCGGACCTGGACACCGACGAGGTGCGCCGCTTCGCCCGCATCCGTTTCAACCTCGACGACGGCGGCTTCTTCGTCTTCACCGACATCCGCCGTTTCGGCTCCTGCCAGGCCTTCGCGCCCGCCGAACTGGCCGCCTGGCCGTTCTACGCCTCCCTCGGGCCCGAGCCCCTGGACATGTCGCCGGAGCTCTTCGTGGAACGTCTGGGCGCGGGCTCCCGGGCCATCAAGGCCGCGCTCCTGGACCAGACGGTCCTGGCGGGGGTGGGCAACATCTACGCCGACGAGTCCCTGTTCCGCGCCGGAATCCGGCCCCAGGACAAGACCTCGGCCGTCTCCGCCCCCCGGCTGCGGCGACTCCACAAGGAACTCCAACAGGTCCTGGCCCAGGCCATCCGCGAAAACGGCTCCTCCATCCGCGACTACCGCGACGCGGGCGGCAACGCCGGGGCCTTCCAGAACCACTTCAACGTCTACGGCCGCGCGGGCGAAGCCTGCCGCGCCTGCGGCGCCACCCTGCGCGGGGCCAAGGTCGGCGGCCGGAGCACCACCTACTGCCCCAAATGCCAACCGGCTTCGCCGCCGCCTTCGGCGGTCTAGAGAAAGGCCGAGAGACTCCCGCCTCTTCCGCCTTTCCGCAAAAGGGGCCGAAGGCCCCCCGGCTTCGCCGCCGCCTTCGGCGGTTCACAGAAAGCAAAGAGGCCCTCGCCTTTATACCCCCTTCCGCCGCACGCCGCAGGCGGACGCGAGATGTGTTTTCACGAGCCAGGAAGGGACGGGGCAAGCTCGGCCCAACGAGCCGACACGACACCCATGGCCGGGGATGGATCGGGAATCGAGAGTGCGCGGCCCATGCCTGGGCGAGAAAACACACGAGTGGCCGTCCGGCTTCGCCGCCGCCTTCGGCGGTCTAGAGAAAGGCCGAGAGACTCCCGCCTCTTCCGCCTTTCCGCTCAGCCTTTTCGTGCCTCAACGGGGAGATAGAGATAGTCTTGATTTTTTGTAGGCAATCGTCGGAAAATAGGCTAGCTGCGGATTCAGGGGGTTGGGCCCGCGCCCGCCGCCAGGAATCCGCATGACCCAGTCCGAGCATCGCCAGATCGCCAAGAACGCCTCGGTGGTGGCCGCCGCCACCCTGCTCTCCCGCATCCTCGGGTTCATCCGCGACGCCGTGGTGGCCGCCACCCTCGGCGCGGGCCTCGGCGCGGACGCCTTCTTCGTGGCCTTCCGCGTGCCCAACGTCCTGCGCCGCCTGTTCGCCGAAGGCTCCATGACCATGTCCTTCATCCCCGTGTTCCAGCGCCGCAAGGCCGAACTGGGCCTGGACACGGCCTTCGTCATGGCCCGCTCCACCCTGCTCTGGCTCGTGGCCGTGGTGGGCGCGGTGGTCATCCTGGGCGAGGTCTTCGCCGGGCCCCTGACCCAGGCCATCGCCCCGGGATTCGGAAACAATCCCGGCCAGCTGGAAACGGCCACGAACCTGCTGCGGATCTGCTTCCCGTACATCCTGCTCATCTCCGGCGTGGGCCTGTGCATGGGCGTGCTGAACAGCCTGGGCCACTTCACGGCCCCGGCGCTCTCGCCCGTGGTGCTCAACATCGCGCTCATCGCGGCCGCTCTCCTCGGCTGGCGGCTCGGCCTGGACGTGGCCCACTGCCTGGCCTGGGGCGTGCTGGCCGGCGGCGCGCTCCAGTGGCTCTCGCAGCTGCCGGCCCTGCGCGCCCGGGGCTTCACCTGGCGCGGCGAACGCTCCTGGCGCGACCCCGGGGTCAAGCGCATGGGCCTGCTCATGCTCCCCACGGTGGTGGGCGCGGCGGTCTACCAGCTGAACATCCTGCTCGGCACGCTCCTGGCCTCGTTCCTGCCCGTGGGCAGCATCTCCTACCTCTACTACGCCGACCGGCTGGTGGAGTTCCCCCTGGGCGTGTTCGGGCTGGCCGTGTCCACGGCCGCGCTGCCGAGCCTTTCGGCCCTGGCCGCCACGGGCAAGGACCAGGAGTTCGGCTCCGTGCTCTCCTCCACCATGCGGCTGACCCTGTTCATCAGCCTGCCCGCCATGGCCGGACTGATGGCCCTGGCCGAGCCCATCGTGGGCCTGCTCTTCGGGCGCGGGCGCTTCGATCCCCAGGCCGTGGCCGCCACGTCCCAGGCCCTGCGGGCCTTCGCCCTGGGCCTGCCCTTCGCGGCCCTGGCCCGGCCCCTGGCCTCGGCCTTCTACGCCCGCGAAAACACGCGCACTCCGGTGGTCGTGGCCGGGGTCTGCATGGTGGTCAACGTGGGCCTCGGCGCGCTGCTCATGCAGGTGCTGGCGCACGTGGGGCTGGCCCTGGCCGTGGCCGCGTCCTCGGCCGTGAACTTCTCGGCCCTGGCCTGGATCATGCGCCGCCACGTGGGCAGGCTCCTGCCCTGGCGCTCCCTGGCGCGGATGGCCGGGCTCTCGGCCCTGGTCTTCCTGGCGGCCCTGGCCACGGCCGGCGCGCCCTTCTGGATCTGGCTCGGCGGCATCCCGCTCTGGGCCGCGCTCTATGTCCTCGCGGGCCGTCTCATGGGCATGGACGAAGCCCGGATGTTCACCGGCATGCTCCGCTCCCGGCTCCCGCGCCGCGCGGGCGGGGCGTGATGATCGTTCGCCGGAACAACCCGGAAAACCGGGCCCATTCCGGCGACGGAAAAAGAAAAATCAGCGATCACGCAACGTTGGGGCCTCGGCATGGATGACCGTATCCGCATGCAGCGATCCGCCTTCCCGCGCGGGCTGTCGCAAAGCAAGACAGGCCATAGGTTTTCCGTGGATTCCCTGCTCCTGGCCTCCTTTGCGAGAATCCGTCGGAAAGACCGCCGGGGGCTCGATCTGGGCACCGGCTGCGGGGTGGTGGGGCTGGCCCTGCTCCTCCTGCACCCGGACCAGAACCTGCGGATCACGGGCCTGGACATCGACCCGGAAATGGCGCGCCACGCCTCGATCAATGCGGAACGTCTCGGACTCCAACAGCACTTCAACATACTGAACGAAGACGTGTCGTCATACAGAACGTCGAACGAACCACCCCATGACTTCGTATCGTGCAATCCGCCCTGGCGCGATCCCGCAAGCGGGCGGCTGAGTCCCGGGCCGGACAAGGCCCGCGCCAGGGCCGAACTGGACGCCGGACTGGACGCCTTCGCCTCGGCCGCGTCCCGGGCCCTGGGCGCGCGCGGCCGCTTCTTCCTGCTCCACACCCCGGACCGCCTGGAGGCCGTGCTGGCCTCCTGCCGGGCCCACGGCCTGGCCCCCAAGCGCCTGCGGCTCGTCCACGGCCACGCCGAGGCCCCGGCCCGGGCGCTCCTCCTGGAGGCCGTGCGCAACGGCGCGCCGGGGCTCGCCGTGGAGCCGCCGCTCCTGCTCTATCGCGGCCCGGAGCCGAACGCCCCGCACACCGGGACGGCCCTTGCCTTTTGCCCGTTTCTGGGGTGCAATCGGGCGGCAATGAAGGAGTGACCCCATGCGACAAGCGCACCTCGCCCGGCTGGCCCCCTGCGGCCTGAACTGCGGCGCCTGCCTCGCCTTTTCCGGCGGCCCGGTCCAGGAGGCGGCCCAGGCCCTGATCCGCGCCCTGGGCCCCAACTTCGCGCCCTACGCCGAGCGCTTCACGGCCATGAACCCTGTCTTCGCCGACTATCCGGCCTTCGCCCGGCTCCTGGAATTCCTGGGCCACGGCTCCTGCGGCGGCTGCCGCCAGTCCGGCTGCCTGTTCCAGGCCTGCGGGGTGCATGCCTGCGTGCGCGACAAGGGCCTGGACTTCTGCTTCCAGTGCGACGACTTTCCCTGCGATTCCCACGGCCTGCCCCCGGCCCTGGCCGAGCGCTGGCGGGCCAACAACGAGCGCATGCGCGACGAGGGCCCGGAGGCCTACTGGCTGCGCATCAAGGACAAGCCGAGATACCCGTAGATGATCGCCCGCCTCACCTTGGAAAACTTCATGGCCCACGCCCGCACCGAGCTGGAGCTGGGCCCGGGCGTCACGGCCCTCACCGGCCCCAACAACGTGGGCAAGTCCGCCGTGGTCGAGGCCCTGCGCTGCCTGACCCAGAACCCCGCGCCGCGCCACGTCATCCGCCACGGGGCCAAGGAGGCCCGCGTGAGCGTCGAGCTGGACGACGGCACCCGCGTGGTCTGGATCAGGAAGAAGGCCGGCGCGGGCTACCAGCTCTGGCGGCCCGGGGCCGAGGCCCCGGAGGAGTTCTGGAAGCTCGGGCGCGGCGGCGTGCCCGACGAGGTGCGCGAGGCCCTGCGCCTGGAGACCGTGGCCCTGGAGAACCGCGACGACGCCATCGACGTGCACCTCGGCAACCAGCGCCAGCCCATCTTTCTGCTCAACGAGCCGCCCTCGGTGGCGGCCTCCTTCTTCGCCGCCTCCAGCGAGAGCGCCCACCTCCTGGCCATGCAGGACGCGCTCAAGCGCCGGACCCAGGACGCCCGGCGCGACCAGGCCCGGGCCTCCGCCCGCCTGAAGGACATCCAGGACGCCCTGGACCGCCTCTCCGGCCTGCCGGACCTCGATCTGGCCCTGGCCGAGGCCCGCGACGAGGAAGACGCGCTGCGCCGCTCCGGCGAGGGCATTCCGGCCCTGGAGGACTGGCTTTCCCGCCGCGCGGGCCTGAAGCGCGATGCCGAGGCCGCCGCCCGCCGCGCCCGCGTCCTGGAACCCCTGGCCGCGCCGCCCGCCGCGGCCCCCACGGACCGCCTGGCGGCCCTGCTCCGCGACCTCCGTTTTGCCCGCGCCGCCCGTGAATCGTCCCGGGCCAAGGCCGCCGCCCTGTCTTCCCTCTCGGAACCCGCGCCCCCGGCCGCGACCGCGCGGCCCGCGGGGATGCTGGCCGAGCTGCGCGGCCTGCTCCGCCGGCGCGCGGCCGTATTGGCGCGAACCGCCGCCCTGGCCCCGCTGGCCGAGGCCCCGGCCCCGGCTCCCACGGCCCGGATCGCGGAGCTGGCCCGGGGCATCCGGTCCCTGAAGGCCGAGGAAAAGGCCCTCTCCGGCCGGTTCGCGGCCCTGGCCGCATTGCGCGAGTCCCCAGCCATCCGCAAGGCCGACGCCCTGGCCGACCTGCTGCGCCGCCTGTCCGAGTCCCGGGCCGCCCAGGACGCCGCCCGCAAGGCCTTCGAGGATTGCGCCGCGCGGCTCGACGGCCTGCGCGCCGAGATCGCCGCCCGGCTCGACGCCGTCGGCGTCTGCCCCACCTGCGGCGCGGGCCTGGACCTGGCCCGCTTCATCCGGGAGGACGCATGAGCCTGCCCCGCGTCCGGGCCTCGGGCCTGCTCTTCGCCGCCGACCCCCACGTGGCCGACACGCCCCCGGGCCAACGCCTGCCCGGCTACCGCGAGCAGGTCCTGGACAAGCTGGCGGCCTGGCTCGACCTGGCCCGCGGGCTGGACGCCCTGCCCGTGCTCCTGGGCGACCTCTTCCACTGGCCGCGCGAGAACTCCAACGCCATGCTGGTGGCGCTCATGCGCCTGTTCTCGCCCCAGCGGCCCTTCGTCCTGGTGGGCAACCACGACAAGCACCTGGCCCGGCTCACCAGCGACGTCTCCCTCTCCGTGCTGGCCGAGGCCGGGGCCCTGCGCCCCCTGTCCGAGCCCGGGCCCGCCTTCGTCCTGGAAACCCCGACCGGCGAGGCCCTGGTCGGCGCGAGCCCGGACGGATCGCCCCTGCCCTCGCGCTTCGAGCCCGCGCCCGGCGATCCCGGAACCGTGGTCTGGCTCACGCACCACAACATCCGCTTCCCGGAGTTCGAGGCCCGGGCCCACGGCATCCACGAGCTGCCGGGCATCGACCTGGTGGTCAACGGCCACATCCACCGGCCCCAGCCCGACGTGCGCGCCGGGGCCACGCTCTGGGTCAACCCCGGGAACATCACCCGCCTGACCTTCACCCGCCGTTCCAAGGAGCGCCGCCCGGCCGTGTTCTTCTGGGCCCCGGGCCGCGAGGCCCTGGAACGCCGCGAACTGCCCTTCCTGCCCTTCGAGCAGGTCTTCCCGGACCAGGAGTTCCCGCCCGAGGAACAGGAGGCCGAGGGCGAGTCCCGCTTCATCCAGGGCCTGGAACGCCTGGCCTGGCGGCGCACCGGCGAGGGCACCGGGCTCAGGCAGTTCCTGCAAACCAATCTGAACCCCGAACTCCCGGAGAGCGCGCTCGTCTGGGAGCTGTACAAGGAGGTCGTGCATGGTTCCGAAGCCGAATGAGGACCAGGCCCTGGAGGCCGAACTGGAGGCCCTGCGCCGCCGCTACGAGGGGCTCAAGGAGCAGAAGGTCCGGCTGGAGCAGGACCAGGCCCACCTGGCCGGACGCATCACCGAGCTGGAGGACGCGGCCCGGGCCGAGTTCGGCACCGCCGACCCGGCCGAGCTGGAACGCCTCCTGGAAGAGCGCCGGGCCGAGAACCGGCGGCTCGTGGAGGAGTACCGCAAGCATCTGCAAGGCATTCAGGAAAACCTCTCAACCATTGAGGCCCAAGCCTCCGGGGACGAGCGCCGGTGAACGGACCGCAAGACTCCCCCATGCCCGACGCGCGCGCCCTGGAGCGCCGCCTGGACCGGCTCCAGGCCCGGGCCGAATCCCTGGCCGCCGAGCACGGCCGCGTGCGCGCCGAGGAGGCCTCCCTCTCGGCCTTCCTGGACCTCGCGCCCCGCGCGGCCCGCACCCTGGAAGACCTGGCCACGGCCCTGTTCGGCGAGCTGCTGGACGAGATCGAGGCCAATCTGACCTACGCCGTGCGCGAAATCCTGGGCCAGGACCGCACCGTCACCAGCCTGCGCGAGGTCAAGAACAACCGCCTCCAGGTCACGTTCCAGATCCACGCCGGAGACCGGCCCGAGGACCTGGAGGACATCCTCCTCGGCCAGGGCGGCAGCGTCTGCAACATCCTCTCCGTGGGCCTGCGGCTCATCGCCCTGTCCCAGCTCGACCCAGCACGGCACCGGCCCTTCCTGGTCCTCGACGAACAGGACTGCTGGCTGCGGCCCGCCCTGGTGCCCCGCTTCATGAAGTGCATCGCCGAGATCGCCAAGCGCCTCAACCTCCAGGTCCTGGTCATCAGCCACCACCCCCTGGACCTGTTCGTCAACGCCTGCGACCGCGTCCTCACCCTGGTCCCCGACCGCCTCCTCGGCGCGGGCTTCGCCCGTTCATAGAAAACCGAAGAAGCTCCCATCCCCTGTCTTTCTGAAGACCGGCTTCGCCGCCCCCTTCGGGGGTCTCCAGAACAGCCAAGAGACTCCCGGCTCCCCGCCTTTCCGAAACGGGGCGAAGCCCCCCCATTCGGGGGTTCATGGAACGGCCAAGAGGCTTTCGTCTCTCCGCTTTTCTGAAACGGGGCGAAGCGCATGCCGGTTTCCCATGAAGGGCCGAAGCTCGCTGGGCCGCCTTTATATTTTCCTATTCGTCACGCGATTTCGATTGCCCCAACGTCCCATTATGATAGGGATTCCCCCTGCCGCCGCGCCGCCATCGGGGGGAGCGCACGGCGCAACGCCACGTCCTCACCTTCTCTTCATCTCAGGGGAAACGCATGTTCCGCAAAAGTCTCGCCTCCGTCTTCATCGCTTCCGTGGCCTTGGCCCTGGTTCTGACAATGTCCGCCATCATCCTCTACGTCACCGACTCCTCCTACCACATGGCCTTGAGCCTGGAGGAACAGGCCATGCGCCAGTCGGCGGCATCCGCCCGCGACGCCCTGGGCCTCTATGTGGAAAACGCCAAGGGCATGATCCAGTCCCTGTCCGGTCAGCGCCTCGTGCGCGAGGCCTTCTCCGGCGACACGGCCCCGGCCCGGAAGCGCATCGCCGAAACCCTGCGCGCCAACCCCGGCGTCTGGAGCATCATCGTCTTCGACGACAAGGGGCTGGTCATCGCCGGAGCCAACGCCGACGGCCAGGAACTCACCGGCCAGAGCCGCGCCGACCGCGGCTACTACCAGGCCGTCATGTCCGGCCAGGACCTCTTCCTGGGCAAGACCATCCTCGCGGCCAAGAGCGGCGGCGGCGACATCCACATCCTCACGGCGGTCAAGGCCGTCCACGACGAGTCCGGCAAGGTGATCGGCGGGATCGGCATCTTCCCCCGCTGGGAGGCCTTCACCAAGGTCTTCATCGACCCCGTGCGCTTCGGCGAGCACGGCTACGGCTTCATGCTCGACTCCAAGGGCGCGTTCATAGCCCATGCCGTGGACAAGAGTCTCATGCTCAGCGACGCCTCGGGCCAGGAATTCGCCAGAAAGGCCCTGGCCACGAAGTCCGGCAGCTTCTTCTATGACTGGAAGGGCGCGCGCAAGTATCTGGCCCTGGAGACCGATCCGGTCACAGGCTGGACCATCTGCATGAGCGCCTACGCCTCCGAACTGACCGAGACCGCCTCGGCCCAGCGCAACATGCTCATGGGCATCGGCGCGGCGGCCGCGCTCCTGCTCACCGCCATCATCTTCCTCATCATGAACCGCCTCGTGGTCCGGCCGATCCACGCCATCGAGGCCTTCACCTCGGCCATCGCCAAGGGCGACTTCTCGGCCGTCCCGCCCACGGGCTTCCGCTTCGAGTTCAGCCACCTGGCCGAGAACATCCGGGCCATGGTGGCGGAACTGAAGAACAAGCTCGGCTTCGCCCAGGGCGTGCTGGACGGCTTCGTCCTGCCCTGCGCCGTGGCGGGCACGGACAACCGCCTCACCTTCGTCAACCCCCGCCTCATGGAGGCATTCGAGAAGCGCGGCCAGCCCCGGGAGGTTCTGGGCCAAATCTCGGGCCAGTTCCTGTTCAACGACCCGAGCCACGACACCTACCTTCACAAATCCATGCGCGAACTGCGCACCGTGGCCGGCGAGGTGGAGTACGACCTGCCCTCCGGCGCGCACAAGATCTTCAACGTGACCGCCCATCCCATCAAGGACATGGACGGCGAACTCATCGGTTCGCTGGCCGTGTGGTTCGACCTCACCGAACTGCGCGCCCAGCAACGGCGCATCGCGGACCAGAACGCCCGCATCGCCAAGGCCGCCGAGTCGGCCAACCAGATATCCGACCAGGTGGCCTCGGCCTCCGAGGAACTCTCGGCCCAGATCGAACAATCCAGCCGGGGCTCCGAGGAACAGCGCTCGCGCACCGGCGAGGCCGCCGCGGCCATGGAGGAGATGAACGCCACGGTCATGGAGGTGGCCCAAAGCGCCTCCCATGCCGCGGGACTGGCCGACACCGCCCGCGGCAAGGCCCAGGAGGGCGAACGCCTGGTGGGCGAGGTGGTGACCACCATCACCCGCGTCAACGAACAGGCCGAAACCCTCAAGGCCGACATGACCGAACTGGGCAGGCAGGCCGAGGGCATCGGCCGGATCATGAACGTGATCACCGACATCGCGGACCAGACCAACCTCCTGGCCCTGAACGCCGCCATCGAGGCCGCCCGCGCGGGCGAGGCCGGACGCGGCTTCGCGGTCGTGGCCGACGAGGTCCGCAAGCTGGCCGAAAAGACCATGACCGCCACCAAGGAAGTCGGCGACTACATCCAGGCCGTGCAGGAAAGCGCGCGCAAGAACATCCAGGGCACCGAGGCCACCACCCAGGCCATCCTGGCGGGCACCGAAACCGCCGAGAAATCCGGCGCGGCCCTGCGCGAAATCGTGGACATGGTGGAAAAGACCGCCGACCAGGTGCGCTCCATCGCCACGGCCAGCGAACAACAGTCCGCGGCCAGCGAACAGATCAGCCGCTCCACCGAGGAAATCAACCGCATCGCCTCGGAAACCGCCGAGGCCATGACCCAGTCCGCCCAGGCCGTGTCCGACCTGGCCCGGCTGGCCCAAAACCTCAAGACCACCATCGACGACATGCGCCAATAGGCCCCTTCGGGGCGTTCCAGAAAGGCGGGGAGCTTCGCCCCGCAATGGAAGACGGAAAGGCGGGAGACAGATTCCCGCCTTTCTCTTTTTTCCGCCTTTCCCGGCTTCGCCGGTTCACGGAACAGCCAAGAGGCTCCCATCCCCTGCCGCCCCTGCCCCCCCGCCGCACGCGACAGGCGGGCGCGAGGCGTGTTTTCACGAGCCAGGCAGGGGCATGGCAAGCTCGGCCCGGAGGCCTCACACGACATTCACCGAGGCCCGTCACCCTTTTGCAGGACGGCAAAAGGGGACCGCCGGTTCCTCCGGCGGCCCGGAGGGCGGGCCACAGGACGTGGCCCGTCACCCTGCATCGGGAGTGAACCGCCCCTTGCCTTGTCGTGAAAATACCCGAGGGGCCGCCCCACCTCTCGCGGAGCATCCCCCGGCTTCGCCGGTTCATGGGACGGCCAAGAGGCTTTCAGCTCTCCGCCTTTCTGGAAACCGGCGCCGCCTTCGGCGGTTCATGGAAAACCAAAGAGGCTCTCGTCTCTCAGCTTTTCTGAAACGGGGCGCAGCCCCCCAGCAGTTCCGCCAAGGCCGCCAGGGTCTCGGCGGCCGGGCCCTGGAGAAAGATGTCCGTGACCGCGTCCGTGAAGTGCGAGGGCCGGACGTTGATCTCCACGATGGTCGCGCCGTGGCGGCGGGCCTCCTGGGGGATGTAGGCCGCCGGGTAGACCTCGCCCGTGCTGCCCACCACGAGGCAGCACTTGCTGAACCGCGCCAGGGAGAGCGAGGCCTCCTGCACCTCGGCCGGAATGGCCTCGCCGAAGAAGATGAAGTCCGGCTTGAGCAGCCCGCCGCAGGCCGGGCAGCGCGGGGGCAGGTCCTCCAGGCTCACCGCGCCCAGGGCCGGGGTCCGGCCGCACTCCAGGCAGCGCAGCCGCCGCATGTTGCCGTGGAACTCGTAGACCACGCGGCTCCCGGCGGCCTGGTGCAGGCCGTCGATGTTCTGGGTCACGATCCCGGACAGCCGCCCGGCGCGCTCCAGCCGCGAGAGGGCCTCGTGGCCCGCGTTGGGCGCGGCCCGGCCCAGGGTGTCGAAGAAGACCTGCTTGATGATCCGCCAGGATTCCAGCGGACGGGCGCGGAAGGCGTCGATTTCGAACAGGGAGGGGTCGAGCGTGGTCCACAGGCCGCCCGGGCCCCGGAACGGCGGAATGCCGCTCTGCACGGACATGCCCGCGCCGGTGAAGGCCATGGGGTGGCTGCCGCGCAGGGCCTCGGCGGCTTCGAGAAGGCGATGGCGCTCGGGCAGGGACATGTTTCCTCCCCCGGGCCGCGGGTCGCGGCCCCTGGCCCGGGCATAGCACCCCCGGACCCGGGCCCGCAACACGCCTCAGCGCAGGGCCGAACGGGTCCAGGTCACGATGTCCCCGGCGCGCATGGCCCCGGACTGCCGGGCCGCCTCGCGGCCGTCGCGGAACAGGATCAACGTGGGAATGGACTGCACGCCGAAACGCGCGCCCAGGGCCTGCTGTTCCTCGGTGTTCACCTTGCCGAGGCGCACGGACGGGCCCAGCAGCCCGGCGGCCTGCTCGAAGGCCGGGCCCATCATGCGGCAGGGGCCGCACCACGGGGCCCAGAAATCCACCAGCAGGGGCAGGGCGTCGCGGGTCAGCAAGCGTTCCAGGAACGCGGCGTCCAGGTGCAGGGGGGCGTGGCCCCCGGCCAGGGGCAGGCCGCACTTGCCGCACACGGCCCGCTCCAGACGTTGCGGGTCCGCGCGGTTCACCGCCGAACAGGAGGGACAGACGAGGGTGTTCATGCCCCCGAACATAACCACCCCGTTCCCAAAGACAAGCCGCCTTCGGCGGTTCATGGAAAGGCCGAGAGGCTCCCGGTTTTCTGAAACGGGCCGAAGGCCCGGCCGCGCGTTATTATCATCCCTCCGCAGCCAAACAACGTGGACGGCAAACCCTTTTTCAGGGTATGCTCCATTCTCTCCACAACAACCCAATGGAGCGCCGCATATGCTGAACAACCTCAAGATGCGCTGGAAAATACTCCTGCCGGTCTGCCTGGCGGTGATCGTGGTCTTCGCCGCGACCATCTTCCTCATCCATCGCAAGCTGCGGCAGACCTCCGAGGCGGACATCGCCCTCCTGGGCCAGGAAATGAGCCTGCGCCACGGCAACGCCGTGGGCCGCGAACTGGATTCCGTCATGAGCCTGGCCGAGGGCCTGGCCCAGATGCTCGCCGGGGCCAAGACCTCCGGCGGCGTGGACCGCGCGGCCCTGGAGGCCATGCTCAAACCCGTGCTGGAAGACTCGCCCGACCTCTTCGGCGTCTGGACCACCTGGGAGCCCGACGCCTTCGACGGCAAGGACGCCGAGTACGCGGGCAAGGACGCCTTCCACGACGCCACCGGACGGCTCATCCCCTACTGGTACCGCGAAGGCGCCAAGATCACCGGCGGCGTGACCACCACCTACGAAGGCCCCTCCCCAGGCTCGGACTGGTACCAGAAGCCCCTGCGCGGCAGGAAGCCCTACGCCACTCCGCCCACGGCCTACGACGTGGGCGGCAAGTCCATCATGCTCGTGAGCTTCGGCGTGCCGGTCATGGTGGACGGCAAGGCCCTGGGCGTGGCGGGCGTGGACCTCTCCCTGGAAAAAATGGCCGACATGGCCTCGGCCATCAAGATCTTCGAAACCGGCTACGGCTATCTCCTGGCCGGTGACGGCATGGTCGTGGCCCATCCCAGGCGCGAACTCATCGGCAAGGCCGCCGAGGAGGCCGCGGGCAAGGCCAACGCGGCCGAAGTCCTGGCGGCGGTAAAGGCCGGACGGCCGTACAGCTTCCGCCAGCAGACCCCGGCCGGGGTCATGCTCAACGTGCTCACGCCCATCCGCATCGGCGACACGGACACCGCCTGGAGCTTCGGCGTGACCATTCCCGAGGCCCGCGTCATGGAAAACGCCGACGCCCTCACCCGCCTGCTCCTGATCCTCGGCGTGGGCGGCGTGCTCTTCGT
This sequence comes from Desulfovibrio aminophilus, assembly GCF_023660105.1. Classification (NCBI taxonomy): domain Bacteria; kingdom Pseudomonadati; phylum Thermodesulfobacteriota; class Desulfovibrionia; order Desulfovibrionales; family Desulfovibrionaceae; genus Desulfovibrio; species Desulfovibrio aminophilus. Next base: position 29,624 of record NZ_JAMHGA010000005.1, read on the forward strand.
CATCCTGGCCGTGTTCCTCATCTCCCGCGCCATAGTGAACCCGGTCAACACCCTCGTTGCCGGGGCCGAGGCCGTGGCCAAGGGCGACCTGGACCGCGACATCGGCGTGCGCCAGAAGGACGAGATCGGCATCCTGGCCGAGGCCTTCCGCAAGATGGTCGCCGGACTCAAGGACATGATCGAGACGGCCAACACCAAGACCCGCGAGGCCGAGGAAATGACCCGCAAGGCCCGCGTCGCGGCCGACGAGGCCGAGGCCGCCCGCCGCCAGGCCGAGCAGGCCAAGCGCGAGGGCATGCTCGACGCGGCCCGGCGCATCGAGGCCATCGTGGAACGCGTGACCTCGGCCTCCGAGGAGCTGGCCGCCCAGATCGAGGAGTCCAGCCGGGGCACCGAGAACCAGCGCGAACGCACCTCCGAGTCCGCCACGGCCATGGAACAGATGAACGCCTCGGTCATGGAGGTGGCCCGCAACGCCTCCGAGGCCGCCGGAGACGCGGACAGCGCCCGCGACGAGGCCCAGCGCGGCGCGGACGTGGTGAACAACGTCATCGCGGCCATCAACGAGGTCCAGACCCAGGCCCAGCGCATGCACGAAAGCCTCGGCGTCCTGGGCGAACAGGCCGAGGGCATCGGCCGGATCATGAACGTGATCACCGACATCGCGGACCAGACCAACCTCCTGGCCCTGAACGCCGCCATCGAGGCCGCCCGAGCGGGCGACGCCGGACGCGGCTTCGCCGTGGTCGCCGACGAGGTCCGCAAGCTGGCCGAGAAGACCATGACCGCCACCAAGGAAGTGGGCGAGGCCGTGTCCGGCATCCAGACAGGCACCCATCAGAACATCAAGAGCATGGAAGCCTCCGGCGAAGCCGTGGACAAGAGCACCGGGCTGGCCGGAGAGGCGGGCAAGGCCCTGGGCAACATCGTGGGCCGCATCGAATCCACCGCCGACAAGGTCCGGGCCATCGCCACGGCCTCCGAGGAACAGTCCGCGGCCAGCGAACAGATCAGCCGGGGCACCGAGGAGGTCAACCGCATCGCGGCCGAGACCGCCCAGGCCATGAACCAGTCCGCCCAGGCAGTGGCCGAACTGGCCTCCATGGCCCAGGAACTCCAGCGCCTCGTGGACCAGATGAAAAACGCCTAGCCGGCTGCGCCGGTCTTCAGAAGACACAAGGCGGGGGCCTTCGACCCGCGATGGAAAACCAAAAAGGCGGGAGAGCATCTCCCGCCTTTTTTCGTGCCCGCGCCGGGCCATGGAAAGGCGGCGAGCCGGGCGCCTCTTCGGCCTTCCCAGAGTCCGGCGAAGTCGGCGGCGGAGCCGGTGGCGCGCCCGGCGCGGGCATGGTATGCTGACGTCATCCTTCCATTCCAATCGCTTTCGAGAGGAGGCCGCGCATGGGCAAAATCGAATGGAACGACACGCTGCGCATGGACGTCGAGCCCATCGACTCGCAGCACAAGGAACTCATCCGCATCGCCAACGGGCTCATCAACGCCGTTTCCCTGGGCCGGGACACGCGGACCCTGGAGAACGTCATCCGCAGACTGCGCGAGTACACGGTCTTCCACTTCCACGAGGAAGAGGCGCTCATGGAGCGGCTGCGCTACGAACACCGCGCCGAACACGCCCTCGAACACATTCGCCTGAAGGAGAACGTCAAGCAGTGCCCGCGGCTCATCTACAAGAAGGAAGAGCTGACCCCCGAGGCGGTGCTCGACTTCATGAAGCATTGGCTCCTGCACCACATCCTGGAGTCCGACCTCCAGTTCGCCCGCTTCGTCCATCGGAGGCGGCAGCAAGGGCTCCAGGACGCGGCCCCCGGCTCCGCCGCCGCCTCCGGCGGTTCATAGAAAGGCCGAGAGGCTTCCGGCCTCCCCCCTTTCCAGCACCTTCCGCAGCCTCGCGGAGGCCCGGGGCGAGAAGTTCACGGACAGGGGGTTCAGGAACCCGTGCAGCCAGGGCGTGCGCAGCACGCGCACGTTGGGGCGGCCCCGCAGGGAGCGGGCCAGGGCCCGCACGTCGAAGGACGGCTCGCTCCGGGGAAACACGAGCAGGGTTTCCCGCCTGGGCGCGAGGTCCGGGTAGTCGCGGATGCGCGAGCCGTAGAAACAGACCGCCCGGCCCGGGCCCGGAATCTCGGCCGCCACGCGCCAGACGGCCGCCGCGCCCACGCTGAAGCCCACCAGATCCACCGGCCCGGCAACACCCGCCACGGCCTCGCGGAGCAAGTCCGTCAACCGTTCCAGCCCGCACTCGGCCTGGAACGCGGCATGGGCCTCGGCCTCGTCCGCGAAGGACCGCAACGATCCGCAATAGGGGTCCACGATGAGCGGCGCGGCGTCCCGCGCGAACCAGGACGCGCATTCCTCCAGATGCGGCGTGCGGCCGAATATATCCGCAACGACCACCACCGACTTCGGCGGTTCATGGAAAGGCATGAAGAGGCTCCCGTTTTTGTCAGGCCCTTCGCGGCGCGGGATTGCACGGGACGAGCGCGCCGGAGGCGCGACGGGCCGTGGAAGACCGCGCCGCTATCGGGTCCAGGCCTCAGGCCTGGCGCGGGGTCCGGGGGGCGCGCAGCCCCCCGGCTTCGCCGCCGCCTTCGGCGGTTTCCAGAAAGACGAAAATCCGCCCGGCCGGGCTTTCGGGTCTGTGTCCCTACTTCGTCCCGCCTTGGCCGAGCTTGCCGAGGTCGATGCGCACGGTTTCGCCGTCGCGGCGCACGGTGAGGACCAGGGGCGCGTCGTCCTTGTGGGCGCGCTGCCCGGCCTTGTGCAGGTCCATGAGGCTGCGCATCCGCTTGCCCTGGAAGGCCTCCAGCACGTCGCCGGGCCGCAGTCCGGCCAGGTCGGCGCGGGAGCCGCGCTTGACCTCGCTGACCGTGACGCCGCCCTGGCCTTCCACCAGGGTCATGCCCATGCGGCTGGTGTAGATGTTCGGACAGTAGAAGAAGGCGTCGGCCGCGCCGGGCTCGAAGTTCTCCACGCCGCGCCAGGGGGTCAGGCTGACCACGGCCGCGCCCCGGTCCAGGACGTTCAGGCGCTGGGCGATGCCCCAGCCGAAGTCCACGTGTCCCGCGCCCGCGATGATGAGCACGGGCCGCCTGTACTCGCGGCGCATCCACACGGCCCGGGCGGCCATCTGGGTGTCCCACAGGCTCTGGACCAGGAAGAAGCGGTCCACCTGCTCGGGGTCCTTGGCGTCCTTGCCTTCGTGGCCGAGCATGACCTCCTTGAGAAAGGCCTCCTGCTCGGCGGGCTGGCGGATGATGTAGGCCGGGATCATGCCCTGCTCCTCGTCGGTGAGCGAGTCCAGGCCCTCGCGGGCGACCTTGCGCACGATCTCGGGCGGGGCGTTCAGGGCGGCCACGGGCAGATGCTTGTCCTTGGCCAGGTGGAACAGGGGTTCGAAGAGCTCGAAGGGGTAGCCCCAGCGCTCATCCCAGTCCAGGCGACCGGGCAGGTCGTCCACGCCGAGCCGGCCCTGGTTGAAGGCGTCCAGCACTCCCTGGCGGTCGGCGGCGACCATTTCCAGGCCGATGGCCGGGGGACGCGGTCCCTGGGCCAGGGCCCAGGTGAGTTGCTGCTGCACGGTGTGGTCACAGGGGTTCTTGTGCCCTTCGCCGATGAGCACGTAGTCCGCGTCGGCGGCCAGGGCCATGACCTGGCCCAGGCTCAGGCGCGAGCCGTCGCGGGCGATGAATTCGCCGTCCGTGGGCACGAAGGTGACGCCCAGGGGCTTGTGGGTCTGTTTCGCGGCGCAGCCCGCCAGCAGCGCGAGACAGAAGAGGAAGCCGAGCAGGACGGGGACGCGGGACGATGAGCGGTTCATGATGTTCTCCAGTAGCGGCGTTTCGCCTCCGGCCGGAAACCGGACCTCCGGTCCCGGCCGTGAAGAACATCATAATGCCGAAATCCCCGACTGCATACCCCCTTCGATACTTGAAACGGCCGTCAGACAGGCCGTACGGACTCCAGCGCATCACGGGCAGCTTCTCATGGCCGGGGCTCCCACGGCACGATTCCGGTCCGGCCAGGTATTACCAAAGGGAATTGCAGGACGAAATTTCCCCTCGACGATATGGCGTGGAAAACGGCTTGCGCAATTAACATATTGGTTTCATGAAATAAATAAAATTCGGTAACGGACTTGCTTCCAAGCGCACATGAATTTACTTCTTCCTGGAAATATGTAAGCTGGAACTTCCAAAGCATGGCGTACGCCAGCGGAGGTCAGCAGAATATGCTGCCACAAGCGAAGCCAATCCAAATCATTGATGCCATCCGCGAACGGCTTGAACGTGGTCCATTTTCAGAAATGGATTTCGCCCGTTTCACACGCGAAGCTGAAAAGATGAAGAAGAGCGACCCGGCGACGGCCTATGATGCGCTCGGCGCGCTAGCCTGCATTCGCGGGGATATTGATGGGGTCCATGCCAACCACAAACGTTCAATCAAGGCAGCTGAAAACCCCAGTACCGCATGGTACAACTACGCGGTCTCATTAGCTTTTATGACAAAATATATTGAGTCGATTGAAGCGGCGATCCGCGCGCTGAACTCGGACGGAACCAATGTAGCCGCCTTAGGGCTGATTATCCAGACCTCGCACACCATCGGGGATATTGAGTCCATGAATTCATGGCTTGAAAAGTGGCACAAGCTCACCGAGGAGAGGCACCCGGTGGAAGACCTGCTGCTCGAAGACGCCGACGACGCTGAGTTGGTGGACGAGGCCCTGGCCGACGTGGAGGCCAATGGCGCCATCCCGTGGGAAAAGCTCAAGGCCGAACTCAACCTCTGATTCCGCGCGGCGATGGCCTACACCATTGAACTCTCCCCGCTCGCCGCGCGTGAACTCAAGAAAATCCCAAGACAATTTCAGGAACAGGTCAGCGACGCCATTGACCTCCTCGAAGAGAACCCTCGGCGCTACGGCGTCGAAAAATTAACCGCCAAGGACGCCTATCGATTCCGTTCCGGCGACTACCGCATCCTTTTCCAGATCAACGATGGCAAACTGATGATCCTCGTCCTGCGCATCGTCGACCGCCGCGAAGCCTACAAGAAAAAACGCTGATCCCGTCCCTCGCCCGCCTGATCCAGTATTGAAAAGGGGGTCCAAGCCGCCGTTCCTGGCACCCCCCCGAAGGGCGACAGGCCGCGCGGCCCCCAGCCTCGGCCGCAGCTCGGCCTCCATGCCAAAGTCAAGCGTATAGATGGTACATCCGCAGCACAATGCTGATGATGGATGCAAGCAAAAAGAACAAGTTTTTTGATTTCATCCCGCCAGCAATAATAAAAAAAGCAAGAATTGCCGTAGCGACAAAAGGCATCCTTGAACCATAAACAGAACCAGCAGCATAAAAAGTTGCATATACCGCAAGGGACCCGGCGATGATCGTCGGGAGCGCGCTAAAAAATGTCCACCTGATCTTTTTTATCCCAGCTTCCATTGCTGTAGCTGCAAGCAGAAAAACAAACCCGCTGATCGAAAAAACAATGATGCCGACAAGCACAGAAAGAACAGCCATCCTCCCCCACCTCCCGTTTTACAGCCTATACCGGAAAACAGGAGCCGTCGACAACTTCACTCCGCTCGTCTCAGTTTCCGGCTCCTCTCGGCCTCAGTCGGTGAGCTGGGCCTGACTTGCCCCTGCCTGGCTCGTGAAAACACATCTCGCGTCCGCCTTTCGGGGGCCTTCGGCCCCTGTTGCGGAAAGACGAGAGCCTCCTGGCCTTTCCATGAACCCCCGAAGGGGGGGCCTTCGGCCCCATTTACGGAAAGGCGCTGTTCCTCTTCGGTTTTCTATAAACCGCCGAAGGCGGCTATGAACCCCCGAAGGGGGCGGAGAGGCCCTGGAAGAAGTGGCGGGCGTTGGAGCCCAGGGAGCGGGTGCGGTAGCCGCCCTCCTGGACGACCACGGTGGGCAGGTCCAGTTCCGCGACCATGCGGCCGTTGGCCAGGAAGTCGCGGGCGGAGAGGGTCCAGGTGCCGGTGGGATCGCCCTTGGCCGGGTCCAGGCCCAGGGCCAGCACGAGGAAATCCGGCTTGAAGGCCCGCACCGCGTCCAGGGCGCGGCGGAGCACGTTGCGGTACATGCGGCCGTCCACGCGCTCGCCCAGGGGGAAGTTGCGGTTGAAGCCCAGGCCCTCGCCCTCGCCGCGCTCCTCGCGGAAGCCGCTGAAATAGGGATAGGCGAAGCTCGGGTGGCCGTGGATGCTCACGGTGAGCACGTCGGCGCGGGAATAGAAGATGTGCTGCGTGCCGTTGCCGTGATGGTAGTCCAGGTCGAGCACGGCCACCCTGCCCAGGCGCGAGAGGTGCTGGGCGGCCAGGGCGGAGTTGTTCAGGTAGCAGAAGCCGCCGAAGCTGCGGCGCTCGGCGTGGTGCCCGGGCGGCCGGACCAGGGCGTAGGCCAGGCGTCGGCCGTCGGCCACGGCGGCGGCCGCGGTCAGGGCGCAGTCGGCGGCGCGGCGCGCGGCGCGCCAGGCGTTCGGGTTCAGGGGCGTGAAGGTGTCGATGCAGTAGTAGCCCGCGCGCACGGGCAGTTCGCGGGGCGGCCGGGCCTGGTTGCGGATGGGGAAGACGTAGGGATAGACCGAGCGGCCCGCCGGGATGCGCAGGCAGACGCGCTTGAGATAGTCCACGTAGTCCGCGTCGTGGACCTCCTTGATCCGGGCGTCCGGGAAGCGGTGCGCGGGAATCTCCTCGAACAGGCCGGAGCGCCGCAGGGGCTCCAGGATGCGGCTCACGCGCACCGGGGCCTCCACGTAGCCGCGTTCGCGCACGTGGTGGATCTCGTGGCGGTCGTTGACCACCAGGGCGATGCGCCGGTCCGGGGGCAGGGACGGTCCGGGGGCCGGGGCGGCCGCTGGCGCGGCGTAGCGCGGCGGCCGAAGGGCCACGGGCCCGTCGCGGAAGGAGCGGGCCACCAGATCCACGTATTCCGGCGGGCAGACGCCCCGGTACTTGCGTTCCAGGATCGCGCGCACGATGCGCCGGGCCGCGCGGCCGGACAGGGGCCGTTCCCGGCCCAGGGCGTCGAGCACGAGGTAGGGCGGGCAGTCGCCGCCGGGCTTGAGCGGCGTCTCGTAGGCCGTGCCCGCGATGGGCCGGGCCCCGTAGCGCTCATAGAAGCGCAGCCTGGCGCGGTTCTGGGCCAGGACGCCCGGGTCGGCGCAAAGCGCGGGGTCGTCGGGCAGGCACTCGAAGAACAGGCCCCAGGACTTGAGCGCCCGGGCCTCCTGGCGCATCCGCTCGTAGAGCGCCCCGCCCAGGCCCCGGCTGGTCATGGCCTTGGGCACGGAGATGAAGTCCAGGTAGCAGAAGCGCAGGTCCGGGAAGTGCATCAGCAGGGCGAAGCCCTGGACCTTGCCGCGCACGTCGGCCACGAAGAGCACGGTGCGGAAGCCGTGGCCCACGGGGTCGCGCAGCAGGCCGGGCAGTTCCTCGATCTCCTCCCGGCTCAGGAGCTGGAACTGTTCGCGGAGGATGGACTGGGCCGTGGCGATGGCCTCGCGGTCCTGGGGCAGCGTGTCGTCGTGGATGCGGCGAATGCGGAACATGGCGGCATGATAGGCCAAAAAAGCGCTCTTGCAAACAGGCCCGCGCGTTCGCGGCGCGGGGATCAGCGCATGACGCCGAAAGCGATGAGCGCCAAAAGGAAGACCAGCAGGATCGCCCAGAGCAGGACCATCCGCACCGTGAGGGCTCGCGCGCGCTCCCGCTCCCACCAGTTGATCGGCCGGATGCCCTGGGCCAGGAACGTGACCACGCCCGAGAGATTCAAACCGATGAGGTTGGCCACGAAGAGCATGGCCGCTCCGACGGCGGAGGCCCCGTCCCCCGCGCCAGCGTAGAGGCCGCAGGCCGTGAGCGGAGGAAGCAGGGCCAGGGCCACCATGACGCCGACCAGGGCCAACGCCCCTCCCAGGGTCACGGAGATGATCCCGGCCGCGCCGGCCACAAGGGCCAGCAGCACATCCGGATAGTCGATCACGGCCCGCGCGGCCAGTTCCTCCGATCGTTCGGGAAGGCCGAACAGCAAGCCGGCGGCGAGGGATATCCCCAGGACGAGGCAGACGCTCACGGCCAACGTCGCCAGGGAGCGCTTGCCCAGGTCGATGTCGCCCAGGGTCGTGGCCAGGGACAGCCCCACGTTCGGCCCGAGCAGCGGCGCGAGCACCATGGCCCCGATGATGACGGCCACGTTGTCGCGCCACAGTCCGATGATGGCGACCAACGTGGCGCAGACCGTCAGGACGACGAAAATCCGGTTCAATTGGGCCATGTCGAGGATGTCGGCGTAGAGTTCTTCCCGGCTGATGCGGTTCACCGATTTGCTTCCGGCCGGATCGTCCCGCGGGGCCTCCGCCTCGGGCTCCTTGGCGGAAGCCCCCTCCAGGCGCGGCAGGGTCGCCTCGACGGGATAGACGATGATGCGGTAGTTCTCGGTCCAGGTGAACAGTGTGGCCAGCTTGTCCAGCACGTTCTCGGAGTCCTTCACGTCGAGGACGATGCGGATGCAGACATCCGTCTCGTCCTCGACGGGGTAGACCCAATAGGTGTATTCGCCGGAGCTTGCGTGCCCCCCGAGCGAGTCGAGGACCGTCCCCTTGTCCGAGCGCGGAGCCACGACTTCTATGGATCGCAGGGCCATATGCCGTCCTTGGGCGAGGGTGTGGCGGAACGCGCGGCCGATTGCGCGCGATCACCGGACATGCCTGTTTTCTTCGCACCAGGGGCGCGTGAGGTCAATGCCCCGCCCCGCCGGACACCGGCCAAGAAAATAAAATAAATAATCCCAACTAATTGATCTTGATTTGCAATTATAGATAAAAAATGTTTTCATTGCGCGGATTGAACGATTGAGAGAATCGGCCCCGTCACACTCACCTTTTACTGCAATACAACACCACCTCGATTCTTGAGGACGCGCGCCCAGCGGCATGATCGCCGCACGCCGTCGCCGTTTCAGGCGTGGCGTGTCCGAAGGCGCGCAACTGACCGCCATTGCTGTGTCACAGCATGGTCATTGCGTCAGACGATCAATCATGGACCATGTCGATCCGGCGGGATGAATCGCCTCCTTTCGCGGCAAGGCCCATGACGGACCCCAACGACCAAGGAGGTTTCCATGATCCGCACCCGGCTTTTCCTGGCCCTGGCCCTGGTCTGTTCCCTGCTGACGGCCGCCTGCTCCGAACGCAAGGCCGACTCCCTGGAACGGGTGAAAAAGGCCGGGGAGATCAGCCTGGCCATGAGCGGCGGCTACCCGCCCTTCAACTTCTTCAACGACAAGAACGAACTCGTCGGCTTCGACGTGGACGTGGCGGGCGAGGCGGCCAAGCGCCTGGGAGTCCGGCTCAAGCCCGTGACCACGGACTGGAGCGGAATCATCGAGGGCCTGCGCTCGGGCGTCTACGACGGCATCCTGGGCTCCATGGCCGTGACCCCCGAACGGCTCAAGGTGGTCGATTTTTCCGAGCCCTACTACTATTCCGGGGCCCAGCTCCTGGTGCGCGCCGACTCCCCCTTCCGCGCCCCCGAGGACCTCAAGGGCAAGGTCGTGGGCGTGGCCACGGGCACGACCTTCGAGAACGACGCCAAGAAGCTCGGCGTGGCCGAAACCCGCCTCTACCGCGACGACACCCAGACCCTCATGGAACTGGACAACGGCGTCATCGACGGCGTGATCACCGACCGGGTCGTGGGCGTGAACGCCGTGAACCAGGAGCGGTTCCGCGTCCGGCTCCTGGGCTCGCCCCTGCGCGCCGAGGACATCGCCGTGGCCTTCCGCAAGGGCGACGACAGCCTGCGCGAGGCCGTGAACGGCGTGCTGCGCGACATGCGCGCCGACGGCACGCTCACGTCCCTGTCCCGAAAGTGGCTCAAGGCCGACGTGACCGTCCGCTAGGCCCGGCGAGGAACACCCCGATGTACTACGACGCCTCGGCGCTCATCAAATACTTCCCCTACTTCCTGCCCGCGGCCTGGATGACCATCAAGATCTCCGTGCTCGGCATCCTCCTCGGCCTGGGCCTGGGACTGACGGCGGCCTTCGCCCGCATCTCGCGGCGGACGGTCCTGAACGCCCCGGCCCGGGCCTACGTCTACGTCATCCGGGGCACGCCCCTGCTGCTCCAGCTCCTGTTCATCTACTACGGCATGCGCTCCGTGGCCGGACTGGACGCCGTGCCCTCGGCCGTGCTGGCCCTGGGCGTCCACAACGGAGCCTACATCGGGGAGATCTTCCGGGGGGCCATCCAGTCCATCGCCCCGGGCCAGATGGAGGCCGCGCGCAGCCTGGGCATGTCCCACTGCCGGGCCATGATCCGCATCATCCTGCCCCAGGCCCTGAAGCGCGCCGTGCCGCCCCTGGGCAACCAGTTCATCATCGCCCTCAAGGACTCCTCCCTGGCCTCGGCCATCACCATCAACGAACTGCTGCTCAAGGCCCAGCAACTGGCCTCGTCCAACTTCATGATGATGGAGATGCTCACGGTCGCGGCCTTCTTCTACCTGTTCTACACCGGCGTCTTCACCTGGCTCTTCGCCCGCGTGGAGGCCCGCCTGGCCGTTTCGGCCCGCACATAGGAGGTTTCATGGACGCACCCATGATCGGCATCCACGGACTGCACAAATACTTCGGCGAAAGCCACGTGCTGCGCGGCATCGACCTGAACGTGGCCCAAAGCGAGGTGGTCGTGGTCATCGGCGCCAGCGGCTCGGGCAAGAGCACGCTCCTGCGCTGCGTGAACCGCCTGGAGGACTTCCAGGAGGGCCGCGTGGAGGTCAACGGCCGCCGCGTCCGCGACGACGAACGCCGGATCAACGCGCTGCGCAGCCACGTGGGCATGGTCTTCCAGCACTTCAACCTCTTCCCGCACATGACCGTGCTCGCCAACGTCACCGAGGGCCCCACCCAGGTCAGGGGCCTGGGCCGGAACGAGGCCCGGGACATCGCCCGGCGCTACCTGGACAAGGTGGGCATGGGCGACTTCGAGAACGTCTATCCCGCGACCCTCTCCGGCGGCCAGAAGCAGCGCGTGGCCATCGCCCGCGCCCTGGCCATGGAGCCGGACGTGATGCTTTTCGACGAGCCCACCAGCGCCCTGGACCCCGAACTGGTGGGCGGCGTGCTGGCGGTCATGCGCGGCCTGGCCGAGGACGGCATGACCATGCTCGTGGTCACCCACGAGATGGGCTTCGCCAGCGAGGTGGCCGACACCGTGGCCTTCATGGACCAGGGCGTGATCCTGGAGTCCGGCCCGCCCGCAACCATCTTCAATGATCCGCAACAGGCGCGCACCCGCGAGTTTCTCGGCCAGGTGCTGACGCCGGGAGGATGCGCATGAACCATTCCCTTTCCGAACGACAACGCGAGGTGGCCCGCGACCTGGACCACGAGGGCTGGAAATCCAGCTGGACCGACTGGAAGTGGCACATCCGCCACGGCGTCCGCGACCTGGAGGGCTTCGAGCGCCTGCTCGGAACCCGTTTCGACGAGCGCCGCCGCCGGGCCCTGGAACGCACCGCCGCCCGCTTCCCCCTGGCCGTGACCCCCTACTACCTCTCGCTCATCGACACCTCGGACCCGCTCAACGACCCCGTGTTCAAGCAGTGCTTCCCCTCGCCCCGCGAGCTGGACATCGGCCGCTTCGACATGACCGACCCGCTGCACGAGGACCGCGACAGCCCGGCCCCCTGCATCACCCACCGCTACCCCGACCGGGCCCTGTTCCTCGTCTCCGGCCTCTGCGCCACCTACTGCCGCCACTGCACCCGCAAGCGCCGCGTGGGCGACGTGGACCGCATCCCCGACGACGACGAAATCCTGGCGGGCATCGAGTACATCCGCGACACCCCGCAGATCCGCGACGTGCTGCTCTCGGGCGGCGATCCGCTGATGCTCTCCAACGAGCGGCTGGACTGGATTCTCGGCCAATTGCGGGCCATCGAGCACGTGGAGGTCCTGCGCATCGGCACGCGCATGCCCGTGGTCCTGCCCTACCGCGTCACCGACGAGTTGGCGGCCATGCTCAAGCGCCACCATCCGCTGTGGATCAACACCCACTTCAACCATCCCCGGGAGCTGACGGCCAGCAGCCGCGCGGCCCTGGCCCGCCTGGCCGACGCGGGCATCCCCCTGGGCAACCAGAGCGTGCTCCTGGCCGGGGTCAACGACTGCCCCAGGCTCATCAAGACCCTCAACCGCAAGCTGGTGAAGAACCGCGTGCGGCCCTACTACCTCTACCAGTGCGACCTCTCCGAGGGCCTGAGCCACTTCCGCACCCCGGTGGCCGCGGGCATCGAGATCATGGAAAGCCTGCGCGGCCACACCAGCGGCTTCTGCGTGCCGACCTTCGTGGTGGACGCCCCGGGCGGCGGGGGCAAGATTCCGGTCATGCCCAACTACGTCGTCTCCTGGGGCGCGGGCAAGGTGGTCCTGCGCAACTACGAGGGCGTGCTCACGACCTACGTCGGGCCGGAGAAGTACGAGCGCCCGGCCTGCGACCGCAACTGCGCGGACTGCTCCCTGACCCTCAAGGAGGAAGGGGCCGAGGAACGCTGCATCGGCGTGGAGCGCCTGCTCTCGGACAGCAACGACACCCGCAGCCTGACCCCGGCGGACAACGCGCGCATGGAGCGGCGCAACCATGTCGCCTGACGTCCTGGCCACCATCGGCGCGTCCCAGGTCCAGCACGGCCCGCTCAACGACCGGATCTACCTCATGAAGCTGGCCCGCGAGGACTGCCCGGGCATGGCCCCCAGGCTGGAACGGCTGGCCCGCCGCCAGGGCTACGGCAAGATCTTCGCCAAGGTGCCGCACTGGGCCGTGGAGCACTTCCAGGACCACGGCTTCAGCACCGAGGCCGTGGTTCCGGGCCTGCTGCGCGGACGCGAGGCCGTGCACTTCATGGCCCGCTACCTCAAACTCTCCCGCCGCATCCCCCGCGACCGGGTGCGCCTGGGCCGCATCCTGGCCCTGGCCCAGGCCCGGGCCAAGGCCGCGGGGCGGCCGCGCCGCCCCCTGCCCCGGGACTGCGAGATCGTGCCCCTGGGCCCGGCCCAGGCCGAGGAAATGGCCGCGATCTACTCCCGCGTGTTCGAGAGCTACCCCTTCCCGGTGCAGAACCCCGGGTTCCTGCGCCGGGGCATGGCCGAGGACGTGCGTTTCTTCGGCGTCCGCCGCCAGGGGGAGCTGGCCGCCCTGGCCTCGGCCGAGATCGACCGCGAGGGGGCCAACGCCGAAATGACCGACTTCGCCACCCTGCCCGAGCATCGCGGCCAGGGCCTGGCCTCGGCCCTGCTGGAGCACATGGGCCGGGCCGTGCGCGAGGAGGGGGTGCGGACCCTCTACACCATCGCCCGGGCGGCCTCCCCGGGCATGAACGCGGTCTTCGCCCGGGCCGGATACCGCCTCGCCGGAACCCTGCCCAACAACACCCACATCGCCGGAAGCATCGAAACCATGAACGTCTGGTCCACTCCCCCGACTTCGCCGCCCCCTTCGGGGGTTCATGGAAAGACAGGGAACGGGAGCCTCGCGGCTGTTCCGTAGACCGCCTTCGGCCCGGCTTCGCCGGTTTTCGGAAAGGCAAAACGCCGAACGCCTCTCCGGTTTACCGGCGAAGCCGGAGGGCGGGTCAAAAACCGCGTCCGCAAGGCGCGAAAAAAGGCCGAGCCCTTGCGGACCCGGCCTTTGTGCATTTCCGTGAACCCTTGCATCGCAACGCAGCCGCCAGGGAATTTTCAGCGGCTCGTCAATCCCAGGTGCGCTTGTCCTCAATGGGCCGGATTTGAGGCGGAAGCGTGCCCGGGGCCAGGATCTTCAGTTCGGGGCGCAGCTTGATCTTCTCGCGGAAGAGGTGCAGCAGCTCCTCCTCGCGCTTGAAGTTGCCGGCCTCGATGGAGAGCACCATCTCGTCGATGCCGCCGGGGTTGGTGACCTCGATCTGCCAGCGCTTGACCTCCTCGAAGCGGGCCATGACCTGCTCCACCTGGTGAGGGTAGACGAACATGCCCTTGATGCGGGCGGTGGTGTCCACGCGGCCCACGATGGAGCCCAGGCGCGGGCTGGAGCGGCCGCACTGGCAGGGCGCGGAGTCGATGTAGCCCAGGTCGCCGGTGGCCAGGCGGATGAGCGGATAGGTCTTGTTGAAGGCGGTCACGACGATCTCGCCGACCTCGCCTTCCTTGAGCGGGATGCCGGTGTCGGGGTGGCAGATCTCCACGTAGGCCCGGTTGGACAGGTGCAGGCCGTTCTTGTGGAAGCACTCGTAGCCGATGCAGCCCACGTCGGCGGTGCCGTAGCCCTGGCGCATGATGCAGTCGAACTTCTTCTCCAGGGTGGAGCGCATCTTCTCGGAGAACTTTTCGCCGGTGACGAAGCAGACTTCAAGGAACAGGTCCTTGCGCAGGGACAGGCCCATCTCCTCGGCCTTCTGGGCCAGGTGCATGAGGTAGGAGGGCGTGCCCACGTAGCCGGTGACGCGCAGCTTCTGCATGATCTCCAGCTGGTTCGTGGTGTTGCCGGGGCCGGCGGGCATCACGGCGCAGGCCAGGTTCTTCAGCGGCTCCTCGAACATGAGGCCCGCCGGGGCCAGGTGGTAGTTGAAGGTCAGCTGCACGAGGTCGCCGGAGCGGAATCCGCAGGCGTAGAAGCCCTCGGTCCAGCCCCAGTAGTCCTCGTGGCGGTCTTCGGGGTCGAAGATCGGGCCGGGCGAGAGGAACACGCGGCGCAGTTCGCCCAGGTCCTTGGTGAGCAGTCCGCCCAGGCGCGGGCCCATGCTCTGAAGAAAGATGAGTTCCTTCTTCTTGATGATCGGGATGTGCTTGAGGTCGGAGAGGGTCTTGAACTTGTCCACGTTGAACTGGGCGCGGTCGAAGCGCTTCTTCACGTCCTCGGAGTAGCGGTAGGCGTAAGAGAGGAGCTCCTTGAGCTGGAGCTGGTAGTATTGCCTGCGCTCGGACTCGTCGAGGACCTCGCGACGGCTGTAGATGCCTTCTGTGCGGTCTTTCCGGGTCATGTTCATCTCCTTCTGAACAGGAAGTTCGGGATGTGAGCGGGCATTTTAGCACGCCGAAAAAATATTGCAAGAAAAATAAAAAAAATTGTGCAATGCCGGAGCGTTGGGATGACATTTCGGAAAAATGGCGCTCCGGGGAAAATGAGCTCTTGACAGGAAAGCTCCGCCTCGGGTATCCAAGGTTTCCTTTTTGAGCGGGCCGTTAACTCAGACGGTAGAGTATCTGCCTTTTAAGCAGAGAGTCACTGGTTCGATCCCAGTACGGCCCACCAGAAAGTCGCGTGTCCCCATCGTCTAGTGGCCTAGGACGTCGGCCTCTCACGCCGATAACACCGGTTCAAATCCGGTTGGGGACGCCACCGAAATCAACAGCCCCCGGAGCGATCCGGGGGCTTTTTTTACCTGAGAAGCTCTCCCTGCCGACTTCCCCCTAACGAACAAACCCCACCAGGGAATGATTTCCCCCAGCAACTTTTCCCTTCGGTCCTCGTTGGTCTCTATACAGGCATTGCCATTTATCACCAATATGATAGTTGCTGGGCAAAAAACTAGCGACAGAGTGCCTGCGGGACGTGATTAATAAACAAAGAGGGAGGGGCCATGCGCTCGGTAAAGGCGGACAATGCCCATGTTGCGAAATCCATTCGCGACGCTATCGAGGAATCACCGAAAAAATCGAAGCGCATCCTCCTTAAGACACTTTTAAAAATGTATGGTCATAAAACCCGCCAACGGCATTGGCTTGAAGAGATGTCAGACAGTCTTCGGGAGGCAGGCGTAATGATCGCCCCGCCTCTTGTGGAAGTTGAGCGTGATGGGTGGGTGGCTCTTTCCGTGACAAATCCGCGATTGCCGGTAGGAGAATTTATTCCCCCTGTCCGGCTAGACGCTGAAGGCAACGATAATTCCCCTGACCTGTGGTTATCCACGATCGCCTCAAAAGCCTTCAACAGTGAGAAAGAGGTTGAGATCCGCTTTGTCCTCCCCCTACTTGAGCGACTTGGTTATACAGAAGAAGATAGGGCAGATGGCTACCCTGTCGAGCAAATAGTTGGAGTTCGTAAAACTCGAACGGAGGCAGATTTTGTCCTTTTCAATGGTCTGAACCGGAGCAAGGATAGTGCTCTGTTAGTCATCGAAGCGAAAAACATCGGGAAAAAACTAGCCGACAACATCGGCCAAGCGCGAAGCTATGCGATGTTTTTATGTACTCCGTACTTCATGGTCACGAATGGAGATGAAATTAGAGTGTTCCTTTACAGGAGCCCCATAGAGTCCGACGTTGAGGTCTTTAAATCGACTCGCCACGATCTTGTTTCGACATTCCCTGTGCTGTTCAATCTTGTGAGCAAACAAGCGATCATCGAATACAAACAAAGGCGAGCCACCATCTAGGTTAGGAACGCCCCCCTACCCCCGCACCAGCTCGCGCACGGCCCGGGCCACGGCCTCGGCCGAGGGCTTGTAGAAGGCCTCCTGCGGCGGGGTGAAGGGCACCGGGATGTCCGGGGCCGCGACGCGGCGCGGCGGGGCCTTCAGTTCGCCGTGGCAGGCCTCGGCCACCGTGGCCACCAGCTCCGCGCCGAAGCCGCAGAAACGCGTGGCGTCGTGCAGGGCCAGGAACCGGCCGGTCCGGCGCACCGAGGCCAGCACCGTGGCCGTGTCCAGGGGCAGCAGGCTGCGCAGGTCCACGACCTCCAGGGACAGCCCCTCCTCGGCCAGCATCTCGGCGGCCTTGAGCGCCACGTGCACCGCCCCGCCATAGGTCGCCAGGGTGGCGTCCGCGCCCAGCCGGGCGATGCGGGCCTTGCCCAGGGGCACGCGCTGGTCGCCCTCGGGCGCCTCGGCGTGGATGCTCCAGTAGAGCGGCATCTCCTCGATCACCACCACGGGGTCGGGGTCGAAGATGGCCGAGAGGAGCAGGCCCTTGGCGTCCGCCGGGGTGGAGGGATAGGCGACCTTCAGCCCGGGCACGTGGGCCAGCCAGGCCTCCAGGTAGTGCGAGTGCTGGCAGCCAGCCGAGAACGCGCCGGACTTGACCCGCACGGTGAGCGGGAAGTTCGACAGCCCGCCGCTCAGGTAGCGCAGCTTGGCCGCGTGGTTCACGATCATGTCCGAGGCCAGGGTGATGAAGGGGAAGAACATCACCTCCACCACGGGCTTGAGGCCCATGCAGCTCGCGCCCACGGCCAGCCCGGCGATGGCGGCCTCGCTCACCGGCGTGTCGCGCACCCGCTCCGGGCCGAAGCGCTCCAGCAGCCCGAAGGTCGGCAGGTGCGGGTTGACGTGGATG
Organism: Desulfovibrio aminophilus; assembly: GCF_023660105.1. Classification (NCBI taxonomy): domain Bacteria; kingdom Pseudomonadati; phylum Thermodesulfobacteriota; class Desulfovibrionia; order Desulfovibrionales; family Desulfovibrionaceae; genus Desulfovibrio; species Desulfovibrio aminophilus. The sequence goes on from NZ_JAMHGA010000005.1 coordinate 46,960, forward strand.
GAGGCGCCGACGCCCTCGCCCGCCAGAAACACGTTCGCGTCCATCTCCAGGGCCAGGCCCAGGGCCTCGGCCACGGCCTGTCCCATGCTCTTCACGGCCATGTCTCAGACCTCCCGCGCGATGGGGTTGGCGTACACGTGCTCCAGGGCCTCCTCGGGCGGCGGATAGGGGCTCGCGTCGGCAAAGGCCACGGCCGCGTCCACGATGCCGGAGGCGTGCACGGCCAGGGGCTCCACGGCGTCCAACAGGCCGTCGCGGCGCAGGACCTCGGCGTACCGGACGATGGGGTCGCGCCCGGCCCAGGCGGCCAGCTCGGCCTTGTCCACGTAGTGCTGGGGGTCGTGCTCCCCGTGGCCGTGCATGCGGTAGGTCCGGCACTCCAGCAGCGCCGGGCCGTGGCCCGCGCGGCGGCCCTCCAGGAGGTCCAGCGCGGCCTCGTGCACGGCCTCCACGTCGTTGCCGTCCACCGCCTCGCCGGGCATGCCGTAGGACGCGGCGCGGTCCGCGATCCGGCCGATGGGGCAGTGCTCCCTGTGGGCCTGGGCCCCGGCCCAGCAGTTGGACTCGCAGACGAAGAGCACGGGCAGTTTCCAGACCCCGGCCAGGTTCATGGCCTCGTGCACGCTGCCCTCGGCCGCGGCCCCGTCGCCGAAGAACACGCAGGTGGCGGCCTTCTCGCCCCGGTAGCGCTGGGCGAAGGCCGCGCCCACGGCCAGCGGCGGCGCGGCCCCGACCACGGTGGAGGTCATGAGCACGTTGCGCGAGGGGTCGGCCAGGTGCAGGGTGCCGGACTTGCCCCGGTTCAGGCCGTCGCGCCTGCCCATGATCTCGGCCATGAGCGCGTTCGGGTCCACGCCCCGGGCCAGCAGGTGGCCGTGGCCGCGGTGGTTGGTCACGACGACGTCCTCGGGCGTCAGGGCCCGCACCACCCCGGCGGCGACGGCCTCCTGGCCGTGGCAGGTGATCTGCATCCCGGGCAGGCGGCCCTGCTCGTGGGCCAGTTGCGTGACGCGGTCCTCGAAGGCCCGGATGAGCAGCATGTCGGTAAGCAGCGCGAGACGCTGGGCGCGGTCGAGCGGGGGTCGTTGCATGGAGCCTCCTTGCGGTGAGACGTTCCATTCAGCGAATGAGGGGAAGGACGGCCCGACTATGGCCATTTTTCAGCGGGATTGTCCAGAGCGAGCCCTCTGCGGCGGCGATTTCCCGCCGGTTCGGACCGGAATGGGCGGAAACCCGCCCAAAAAACTCTGGATCGCTGAGCCGTTTCAACGTATAGCGTCGCATGTATCCGCAAAAGGGAGGATTATTCATGAAGCGATTCCAGCGTGTTCTGCCCCATCTCGCCTGCCTGCTCGCCCTCGCCCTCATGGGGGCCGACGCCTCGGCGCAGGGCTTCAACAACGTGCCGCCCTTCACGAAGCTCGGCGACCTGGAGACCTGCTCCCAGCAATGGAACCGCTCCGAGAATTGCCTGAGCCGCCTCTCGGACTACGTGCGCATGCACCCCGAGGAGGAGCTCGCGGCCGCGCGGCTGGTCCGCCTCAATTACCGCCCGCACGCGGCCCTGGCCTTTTTCGAGGGCCCCATCGAGCGCAACGAGCCTGGGGTCTGCGCGGACAAGGACCTGAGCCTGGCCGTGTCGGCGGGCCTGGCCCTGCCCCCGGACTTCCCGGACGCCGCCCGCGCGCGCAAGATCTTCGCCGGGAAATGCCGCGCGGCGTTGGAACCGGCCATCATCGCGGAAGTGAAGAGCGCGTCAGGGGGATACCTCCAGGACAACGCCTGCCCGATCCTCGCGAAGAACGGCAAGGCCCCCGAGGTCTGCACGTCCAGGCAGCAGTCGGCGGAACCCGCGCCCGCGGCCGACGCCCTGCCCAAGCTCGACAAGGGGAAGGTCGTCCTGGACACAGGAAAGGCCTATAAGGGAGGAGAAGGCGAAATCGTCATCATGGTTCCCGTGAAGGGCGGCGACTTGTGCCTCATCCACTTCGTGGGAATACGCGGCCCCTGGAACGGCAAGACCATCCTGCACAAGCGGGAGGACCGGGGCGGCAACGGCGAAAACTACTGGACCATGCACGACGGCGCGCGCTGGAACACCCTGGTGCGGAACTACCAGTTCGAGGTCTTCGCTCCCGGATACAAGGCGGCCAACGGCTTCTCCGTCTATTACTCCGACGATGCGACGAACGCGATCAACCTCCAGTCCATCCTGGACGCCTGGAAGCAGTGACCGGACACGGCGGGGCAGGCCGTCCCGAGGCTTGCCCCGCCTCCGCAACAACGACGCCTTCCCCTTCCCTCGCCGTTTCGCGCCCTCACCTCTGCCCCAATCCCCCCTTGCCTTTGCGCCTGAACTGGCGCAAAAAGAACTACAAATTTCAACAATAAAATACGACAAAATTTGTCTAGAAAAATGTTGATCGCAAATTGTTTCAAATAATTACGAGCGACAAAATGAACGACAGAAATACCGACAAATCCAGCGCCGAAAATCCCGTCGTCAAGGTCCAGACCTTCAAGTCGGGCAAGGTTTCCTTCACCCGCGTCTTCGACCGCGAGGCCATCAGCAACAATTACATCCTGTTCGAAGCCCTGCTCCTGTCCCTGTCCCAGATGCCCATCCTGCCCGCGCTGGCGTCCAGGCTGGACGCCGAACTCGTCCGCCGGGCCATCTTCGGCACCGCGGCCATCGAAGGCAACCCGCTCTCCGAGGAGCGCGTGGCCGAGATCATCGAGGAGCCGAGCCTGAACGGCCTGCGCGAACGCGCCGAGCAGGAGATCGTGAACCTCAAGGAGGCCTACCGGCTCCACGCCGTTCCCGGCCCGTCCAAGGACCGGGAGACCCTGGCCGTGAGCGAGGCCTTCATCCGCGAGATCAACGCCCTGGTGACGCGCGGCGTGGGCGGCGAGTTCCACGCCCCGGGCCAGTACCGCGACCACCCGGTGGAGGTGGGCGACCTGGGCCACGGCGGGGTCTACAAGCCGCCCAAGATCCGCGCGGACATCGAGACCCTCATGGCGGCCTTCGTGGACTGGCTCAACTCCGAGGAGGTCCGCAAGGAGTGGCCGCCGGTGCGCGCGGCCCTGGCCCACTACCACCTGGCCCTGATCCATCCCTTCGGCGACGGCAACGGCCGCACCGCCCGGCTCCTGGAGGTGGCCATCATGGCCCGGGCCGGATACCGCTACGTGCCCACCATGCTCTCCAACTACTACTACCGGAACATCGACGCCTATTACGTCGCCTTCCGGGAGTGCGAACGGAGCCGGGAGCACGACCTGACGCCCTTCCTGCGCTTCTTCTCCGAGGGGCTGCGGGAATGCGTGCTCGACCTCCAGACCACCATCAACACCCACATCCGGCTCCTGGCCCTGGGCGACCACTACCGCACCCTGCGCCAAAAGAAGGTCCTGGGCCAGCGCCAGCACGACCTGCTCATGATCCTGCTCCAGACCCCGGACAAGGTGCTCCAGCCCCCGGCCCTGCGCTCGGACCCCCTGCTGGCCCCGCTCTACCGCAAGACCAGCGAGGCCACCCCGCGCCGCGACCTCAAGCGCCTCCGGGAGCTGCGCCTGCTCGTCCCGGCCGACGGCGGAGGCCTGCGACTGAATCAATTCACCGGCTTCGCCGGGTTATAGAAAGGCGGGGGAGGGTCGTCCCACCTCCTCCCCACCCCCTGCCCCTCCTTTCTCGTTTCGCCCCCTCCGCCGAAAGTCCGTCAAGCTGCAATCACCTGCATTTCCTATGCGGATTCATGTCGTTTCTCTGCCGGGCCAAAAACAGCGGGTATGCTCGTCGGGATTCCCGGGGATGGTCTCCGGGAACGAAGCGCCAGGGGGAAGAACCCATGAGCGACGTGTATTCCTGTCGGCTGAGGCGCGGCCCGGACGGCCGCATCGCGGAGAAAATCGAAACCGTCCAGGGCCGTGACCGGCGCTGGGCCTACTCCTACGACGCGCGGGGACGGCTCACCGAGGCCCGCCTGGACCAGCGGCTGATCTGCCAGTGCTGCTACGACCGGGACGGCCGCAGGCAGCGGGACTACTTCCCGGCCTCCCACGGCTTCTCCACCCGCGACTACCGCTACACCCCGGACGACCGGCTCCTGGCGGCCGGAAACAACGGCTACGTCCACGACGCCAACGGGTTCCGGTCCATCTGGAACTCCGAGGGCCGATACACGCTCTACGCCTACGCCCCGGACTACCGGCTGCTCCGGGTGGAGAAGCCGGACGACGGCGTCGTGTTCGAGTTCGCCCACGACGAGGACGGCCGCCGCGCGGTCAAGTTCCGCGACGGCCGCCCGGTGGAGGCCTACCGCTGGCTCGACTTCCTGCGCCTGGCCGGGTTCCGCGACGTCGGCTGCTGGTACGAGTTCGCCTACGCCAGGGGCGAGCGCACGCCCTTGGCCATGCGCCGCGACGACGGCGCGGTTTTCCGGCTCCATTGCGACCAAATCGGCTCGCTGCGCGTGGTTGCGGACAGTGACGGTCATGTCCTAAAGGAAGTCCTGTACGATCCGTTCGGCGGGATCATCGAGGACTCCGCCCCGGACCTGCGCATCCCCATCGGCTTCGCGGGCGGGCTGCACGACCGCGACCTGGGCTTCGTCCGGTTCGGCTGGCGGGACTACGACACCTTCACCGGCCGCTGGACCGCGCCCGACCCCCTGGGCGACGCGGGCGGCGACCCGGACTGGTACGGCTACTGCCTCGACGACCCGGTGAACGGGGTGGACCCGTTGGGGCTGGAAGGCGGCTTCTGGGACGGGCTCAAAAAGATCGGGGCCGGATTCGGCAAGCTCTGGGACACCGCCCCGGCCGGTATCGGCGAGGCCATGTCCAAGGGCGCGGACGGAGCGGGAGAGGCGATCGGCAAGACCGTTGACGCCTTCAAGACGAACGAGGACTTGCAAAAGTATACCGCC
>NZ_JAMHGA010000006.1 GCF_023660105.1 Desulfovibrio aminophilus
CACGTGGATCGTCGGCAGCGTCAGATGTGTATAAGAGACAGGTCCAGGGCCGCGCCCTGGCCGGGGGCCCGGGGGCGGGGAGCCCCCGGGTTTTCCTGTTCGTTATTCGTCTTCTCCCGCCGTGCGCATGTCCGCGATGACGGTCTTGAGGGCCGAGGCCATGCGGGCGACCTCGGCGGTGGCTTCGGCGGACTGGGTCATGGTGTGGGCGGTGTCTTCCGCGATGTGGTTGATTTCGTCCACGGAGCGGGTGATCTGTTCGCTGGCGGCGGACTGCTCCTCGGCGGCGGTGGCGATGGAGCGGACGCGGTCGGCGGTGCCGACGGAGACCTCGACGATGGACTTGAGGGAATCGCCCGCGCGGCGCACGAGTTCGGCCCCGCTCTGCACGTCCTTGCCCGCGCGGTCCATGAGCGTGATGTTCGAGCGCGAGCTGTCCTGGATTCCGGCGATGGCCGAGTGGACTTCCTTGGTGGCGTTCATGGTCTTTTCGGCCAGCTTGCGGACCTCGTCGGCCACGACCGCGAAACCGCGTCCGGCCTCGCCCGCGCGGGCGGCCTCGATGGCCGCGTTCAGGGCCAGGAGGTTGGTCTGGTCCGCGATGTCGGTGATGATTTCGATGACCTTGCCGATGTCCTCCACCTGGTCGCCGAGGGCGTGCAGGCTTTCGCCCATGCGGACGGTTTCTTCGCGCACGGCCTCGATGGCGGCCACGGCCTTGCCGGCCACCTCCTCGCCCTGGTGGGCGCGTTCGCGGGCCTGATCGGCGTTGCCCGCGGCGTCGGCGGCGTTGCGGGCCACCTCCAGGACCGTGGCGTTCATCTGTTCGATGGCCGCGGCGGTCTCCTGGGTGCGTTCGCGCTGGTGGCTGGAGCCCGCGCTGGCCTCCTCGATCTGGGCCGAAAGCTGGGCGGCGGCGGTGGCCAGCCGGTCGGAGATCTCGTCGGCGCGCGCGGCGGCCTGGGCCAGCATGGCGTGCTGGGCCTCGATGCGCTTCTGCTGGGTGCGGATTTCGGTGACGTCGCTCCAGAAGTAGATCGCGCCCAGGAGCTCGCCGTCCATGTCGAAGAACGGGGTGGCGTGGGCGCTGGAGTAGCCGCGCCTGCCCGAGGGGGTGGTGAACTCGCGTTCGCCGGTGAGCGGGCGGCGTTCCTTGATGGCCTTTTCGGCCAGGGTCACGCGCACGGAGTCGTTCCAGAGGAACACGCCGGGCTTCTGGCCCACGTACTGCTCCAGCGGGCCGGGCTTTTCCAGGAAGTCGCAGATGAGCTGGTTGAGCCAGAGGATGGTCCCCTCGGGCCCCACGAGGAGGCAGGGGGTGGGGATGCCCTTGAGCACGCCCTCGGAGAAGCCGAGCTTGTTCTTGAGCTGGCCGACCATGGAGCCGAGGTCTCCGGCCAGCTTGGCCAGTTCGTCGGAGCCCTTGACGTCGAAGCGGACGGTGAAGTCGCCGGAGCTGACCTTGCCCGCGGAGGAGGCGATGGACTTGAAGCGGGAGATGAGGATGCGGCGGATGGCCACCACGGATGCGGCGATGAGGAGGATCAGGCCCACCGCGCCGCTGGCGGCGGAGGTCAGGGCCTGGCGGTTCATGGCCGCCCATTCCGCGCTCACGTCGGAGAGCAGGACCATCTGGCCCAGGATGGGCTGGCTCGCGCCGTGGCAGTGGTGGCAGCGCGGGGCGTTGGGGATGGAGATGACCCGGGCCACGCGGTGTCTGCCGCCGCTGTCCAGGAAGGTGGACTCGCGGATGGGCTGCTTGAGGCCGCGCTCCAGCAGGGGGCGGATGGCGGCGTCGGGCAGGGCCTCGGCCACGGGGCGGCGCAGGATCGCCTCGTCCGTGCTGTAGGTCACGCTGCCGTCAAAGGCGGTCATGTAGGCCGCCACGAGGGGGAATTTTTCCTTGATGGCCCGGAATTCCTGGGTGGTGCCCTCGCTGTCGCCCACGACCATGGGCTTTTCGATGCCCTGGAAGAGCACGTCGGCCATTTCGGCGGCCGAGGTCTTGATGGTGGCGGACATGAGCGAGCGCTGGGCCAGGGAGTTCTGGAGCAGGACGCCGACGAAGGCGGCGGTGGCGATGAGGGCCACGAGCAGGGTCAGCTTGGCGTTGATGGAATCGCGGATGTTCATCTCGGCCCTCCTAGTGCGCGCCCGCGGCGATCAGGGGCTTGAAGCGGAAGTCGGCCACGCGTTCGGCGTTGTGGCAGGTCTGGCATCCTTCCAGGGTGGGCGTGCGCTGGATGTCCTTGGGGTCGCCGGAGGCGGCGTGGACCGAGCCGGGACCGTGGCAGGTCTCGCAGCCCACGTCGGCCAGTTCCGGGGTCTTTTCGATGCTCACGAAGCCGCCGGGCTTGCCGTGTCCCGTGGTGTGGCAGTCGTAGCAGCCCTGCAGTTCCTGGGGAGTGAGCTTCTTCCGCATCACCGCGATGGACTTCCAGGAATGGGCCTTTTTGGAATATTTGCTGAAGCGGGAGTATTCGCCTTCATGGCATTGGCCGCAGGCCTTGGATCCGACGAAGGAGGCGGTGTCGGCGGCCCGGACCGGGCTTTGGAACAGCATCCCCGCCGCCGCGAACAATACGATCGCGGATATTACTTTTCGCATATCTCCTCCACTCCGGTATCGGACCGCGTATTTCTTTCAGGGTTGCCGTGTTGTTACCAGATATACGCGTGATCGTAACATCGCACAACGCATGAAGCGGCCTAGTATTGTGTGGATTCCATCTTGTCAATGCCTGGAAATCGAGGAATTCCGCTGCATTGGCGAACATGTGAATTATTTCCCTTGTGGCCGGGGGTTTCCTATGAATGGTTTTTATAAACATAATGAAAAGGGGCGGCCCGCTTGGCTGGAAGGCCTTGAAAGGATGGCGTGGCGGCAATGCGCCGTGATTATTGGTTTTTATGTATTCAGGCGGGTCGGTGTGGGACGGCGCGGCGTGAGAAAGATGGCTGAAAACGAGCGAATGGGGCGCTTTTTTATAAGGTAATTCCTAGCCAGACCGGACCTGTGCTATGGGAGTCTGGCCATGAGAAGTTGCCCTCAATGTGGTGGGGTCTGGGCGTACAGTCTGTCCGACGGTCGTTTCAAGTGCCGGAGATGCGGGCAT
>NZ_JAMHGA010000007.1 GCF_023660105.1 Desulfovibrio aminophilus
GTATAAGAGACAGGCCGTGGTCCGGCCCGGCCGGGGCCTGGGCCGGGAGCGGGCCCTGGAATTCGCCACGCTGCTGCTCGGGCCGGACGGCAGGGCCGAGGCCGCGCCCGGGGCCGTGGTCCTGGCCGGGGAGCCGGAGCGGGTCCGGCTGGCCGCCGAGGCCCTGCGCAAGGCCGGACTGCTGGCTCGGGACCTGGACGTGGAGCTGGTGGGGCTCTCGGGCCTCGACGCGCAAGGCGCGGCGGACCGGCTGGACGCCTTCTACTGGAACCTGTATGTGCAGGGCCTGGTGCGGCACGCGCCCATCCTGGTGCCCCTCGGCTGGGCCCGGTGCGTGCTCGTGGCCGCGAGCCCCGCGCTGGCCAAGGACGCCGCGCGGACCCTGCGCGACATGGACCGCTGACCTCCGGCGCGGCCGGAGTAAAGGAACGAAACGCAATGAGCATTCCCTTCATCGACCTCAAGTCCCAGTACCGGCTCATCGAGGACGAGGTGAAGAAAGGCATCGAGGCCGTGCTGGAGCACGGGGCCTACGTCATGGGCCCGGAAATCCGCGAATTGGAGGCCCGGCTGGCCGAGTTCACCGGCACGAAGCACGCCCTGGCCTGCGCCTCGGGCACGGACGCCCTGCTCATGGCCCTCATGGCCCTGGGCATCGGCCGGGGCGACGCGGTCTTCACCTCGCCGTTCACCTTCATGGCCACCGCCGAGGTGGTCAGCCTGCTGGGGGCCACGCCGGTCTTCTGCGACATCGATCCCGTGACCTTCAACATGGACCCCGCGAGTCTGGACGCGGCCATCCAGCGCACCCGCGCCGAGCGCCTGGACCTGCGGCCCCGCGCGGTCATCAGCGTGGACATCTTCGGCGTGCCCTGCGACTACGACGCCGTGGAGGCGGTCTGCCGGAACCACGGCCTGACCCTCATCCAGGACGCGGCCCAGGCCTTCGGCGCGCTCTACAAGGGCAAGCGCTGCGGGGCCTTCGGCACCATCGGCTGCACCTCCTTCTTCCCGGCCAAGCCCCTGGGCTGCTACGGCGACGGCGGCATGTGCTTCACCGACTCCGACGAGTGGGACGATCTGCTCCAGTCCGTGCGCATCCACGGCCAGGGCCGCGACAAGTACGAGAACGTGCGCCTGGGCATCAACGGCCGCCTGGACACCATGCAGGCCGCCGTGCTCCTGGCCAAGTTCAAGCTCTTCCCGCGCGAGATCGAGTTGCGCCAGGAGGTGGCCGACCGTTACGCCGCGCTGCTCTCCCAGGTGCCCGGGTTGACCGTGCCCACGGTCCCGGCCGAGTGCCGGAGCGTCTGGGCCCAGTACTCCGTGCTGGCCCGGGACGCCGCCCACCGCGACGAGCTCATGGCCAAGCTCAAGGCCGCCGGGGTGCCCACGGCCATCTACTACCCCACGCCGCTGCACCTGCAGAAGGCCTACTCCTTCCTGGGGCACAAGCGCGGCGACCTGCCGGTCTGCGAGAACGTGGGCGACCGCGTCTTCAGCGTGCCCATGCATCCCTACCTCACCGCCGAGGTCCAGGAACAGGTGGCCAAGGCCATGCTGGCCTGACGCGGACGAACCCGGGAGGCTGCCATGAGCAAGCGCGCCATCATCACCGGCGTCACGGGACAGGACGGGGCCTACCTGGCCGAGTTCCTGCTGGGCAAGGGCTACGAGGTCCACGGCCTCAAGCGCCGGTCCTCGTCCTTCAACTCCGCCCGGGTGGACCACCTCTACCGCGACCCGCACGACCAGGACGTCCGCTTCCGCATGCATTACGGCGACCTGACCGACTCCACCAACCTGATCCGCGTGATCCAGTCCGTGCAGCCCGACGAGATCTACAACCTGGGGGCCCAGAGCCACGTCAAGGTCTCCTTCGAGACCCCGGAATACACGGGCAACTCCGACGCCCTGGGCACCCTGCGCCTGCTGGAGGCCATCCGCATCCTCGGGCTGGAGAAGAAGACGCGCTTCTACCAGGCCTCCACCAGCGAGATGTTCGGCCTGGTCCAGGAGACGCCCCAGCGGGAGACCACGCCCTTCCGGCCGCGCAGCCCGTACGCGGCGGCCAAGGTCTACGCCCACTGGATCACGGTGAACTATCGCGAGGCTTACGGCATGTTCGCCGCGAGCGGCATCCTCTTCAACCACGAGTCGCCCCTGCGCGGCGAGACCTTCGTGACCCGCAAGATCACCCGGGCCGTGGCCCGCATCGTGCTGGGCCTGCAGGACACGCTCTACCTGGGCAACCTGGACGCCAAGCGCGACTGGGGCTTCGCCAAGGAGTATGTGGAGGCCATGTGGCTCATGCTCCAGCAGGACGAGCCCGGAGACTTCGTCATCGCCACCGGGGAGACGCACAGCGTGCGGGAGTTCACGGAGAAGGCCTTCGAGATCGCCGGGATGCGCCTGCAATGGGAGGGCTCCGGCCCGGCCGAGGTGGGCCGCGAGGCGGCCTCGGGCCGGGTGCTCGTGCGGGTGGACCCGCGCTACTTCCGCCCGGCCGAGGTGGACATGCTCCTGGGCGATCCCTCCAAGGCCCGCGAGAAGCTGGGCTGGGCGCCGCGCACGACCTTCGAGGAACTGGCGCGGCTCATGGTCCTGGAGGACATCCGCGAGGCCAAGCGCGACCAGTACTGCCGGAGCATGGGCTTCAAGTCCTTCGACCACAACGAGTAGAGGCCGCATGGACACGGGCGCGCGCATCTTCGTGGCCGGACACCGGGGCCTGGTGGGCTCGGCCCTGGCCCGGAGGCTGCGCGCCTCGGGCCACGAGAACCTCCTGCTGCGGACCCACGCCGAGCTGGATCTCACCGACCCGGCGGCCGTGGCGGAGTTCTTCGCGCGCCACAAGCCGGAATACGTCTTCCTGGCCGCGGCCAAGGTCGGCGGCATCCACGCCAACGCCGCCTTTCCGGCGGACTTCATCCGCATCAACCTGCTCATCCAGACCAACGTGCTGCACCAGGCCTTCCTGCACGGGGTGCGGCGGCTGCTCTTCCTGGGCAGCTCCTGCATCTACCCCCGGGAATGTCCGCAGCCCATGCGCGAGGAGCACCTCCTCTCCGGCCCGCTGGAGCCCACCAACTCGGCCTACGCCCTGGCCAAGATCGCGGGCATCGAGGCCTGCTGGGCCTACAACCGCCAGCACGGCGCGCGCTTCCTGCCGGTCATGCCCACGAACCTCTACGGGCTCCACGACAACTACGACCTCCTGAACTCCCACGTCCTGCCCGCGCTGCTGCGCAAGTTCCACCTGGCCCGGCTGGCCCGGGCCGGGGACATGGAGGCCGTGGCCGCCGACGAGCGGCGTTTCGGGCCCATCCCCGACGACCTGCGCGCCTCCCTGGGCCTGCCGCCGCACCCGGCGCGCGAGGCCGAGGCCGTGGTCTGGGGCAGCGGCACGCCGGTGCGCGAGTTCCTGCACGCCGACGACCTGGCCGACGCCTGCGTCTTCCTCATGGAACGCTACGAGGGGGATTGGGACCGGCCGCTGGTGAACATCGGCACGGGCCGGGGCCGGACCATCCGCGAACTGGCGGAGCTGGTGGCCCGGGTCACGGGCTGCGACGGGCCCGTGCGTTTCGACCCGTCGCGACCCGACGGCACGCCGGTGAAGGTCCTGGACGTGAGCCGCATCACGGCCCTGGGCTGGAGTCCGCGGATCGAATTGGAACAGGGCCTGCGCGGGGTCTACGCGGCCTATCTGGACGGGAATCCCTAGCGGCCCGCCGCACAACGACCGGCTAGAGCATCCGTCGGCAGGCCAGGGGCATGCGCCAGCCCGTGCCGAAGCTGCGCTCGGTGAGCTTGATGCCGGGCACGGCCTGGCGGCGCTTGAACTCGGCCGAGGCCACCAGCCCGAGCACCCGTCGCACCGTGGCCGGGTCGAAGCCCTGGGCCGCGATCTCCTCCCCGCATTTGTTGGCCTCTATGTGCAGGGCCAGGATTTCGTCCAGCACGTCGTAGGGCGGCAGGCTGTCCTGGTCCACCTGTCCGGGCCGCAGCTCGGCCGAGGGGGCCTTGGTCAGGATGGCCTCGGGGATGGGGCCGCCCCGGCGGGCGTTGAGCCAGCGCGCCAGCCGGTACACGGCGGTCTTGGGCAGGTCGGAGATGACCGCCAGGCCGCCGGACATGTCGCCGTAGATGGTGCAGTAGCCCACGGCCAGCTCGCTCTTGTTGCCCGTGGTCAGGAGCAGGGCGCGGAACTTGTTGGACAGGGCCATGAGCAGGTTGCCCCGGATGCGCGACTGGATGTTCTCCTCGGTCACGTCTTCCGGCAGTCCGGCGAAGGCGTCCTTGAGCGTTTCCGAGAAGCCGCCCATGAGCGGGCCGATGGGCAGGGTCAGGGTGCGGACGCCCAGCCGCCGGGCCAGCTCCAGGGAGTCGTCCACGCTGCCCGCGCTGGAGTGGGGCGAGGGCATGAGCACGCCGGTGACGTTCTCCGGGCCGACGGCCTCGGCCGCCACGGCGGCCACCAGGGCCGAGTCGATGCCCCCGGAGAGGCCCAGCAGGGCCTTGGAGAAGCCGCTCTTGCGCATGTAGTCCCGGGTGCCGAGCACCAGGGCCCGCCAGCTCTCGGACTCCGGCGAGAGGTCGTCGTCCTCGATCCGGTTTCCGTCGCCGTCGAGATCCACCAGGAGGATGTCTTCCTCGAAGCCCCGGGCCCGCGCCAGCAGTCCGCCGTCCGGGCCGAAGGCGCAGGAGCGGCCGTCGAAGACCAGGTCGTCGTTGCCGCCCACCTGGTTGGCGTAGGCCACGGGCAGGCGGAGCTTGGCGGCCAGGGTTTCGAGCAGATTCCGGCGCAGGGCCTGCTTGCCCAGGGAGAAGGGCGAGGCCGAGAGGTTGACCACGAGGTCCGGCCGGCGGCGGGCGATCTCCTTCACCGGGTCGGCGTGGTAGCGCGGCCTGGGCCAGAAGTCGCCGTCGTTCCAGAGGTCCTCGCAGATGGTCACGGCCACGGTCCGGCCGCCCAGGCGGAAGAAATTGTCCCAGCCCGGAGGCGAGGGCTCGAAGTAGCGGTCCTCGTCAAATACGTCGTAGGTGGGCAGGAGGGTCTTGCGGAAGCTCCGCTCCACCGCGCCGTCGCGCAGGAGCAGGGCGCAATTGAAGGCCCCGCGCCCCTCGCGCGAGGGGTTGGCCTCCACGGCCCCGACCAGGACCGGGGCCTGCCCGTCCAGTTCGGCGGCCAGGGCCTCGGCCTGGGCCCGGGTCCGTTCCAGGACCGCGCCGTAGAGCAGCAGGTCGCGGGGCGGGTAGCCCAGGAGGGCCAGTTCCGTGGTCAGGCAGAGATCCGCGCCCTGGGCCGTCGCCTTTTTGACGGCCTCGGCGATGGCCCGGGCGTTGCCGGGCAGGTCGCCCACCACGGGGTTGAGCTGGAGCAGGGCGAGTTTCATGCGGCAGTCTTAGCGCAACTGCGGGACGCGGGCAATGCGCGCCCCGCGCTTGACGGCCGGAGGAGCGGCGGTCATAGGGAGGGGGCGGAGCCGGGTCGAGCCCCGCGAGGAGGACGAGACATGGTGGAAAAGAAGCCCCTCTCCGAACTGCTGCCCGCCGCCGAGGCGGCCCCGGTGTCGCTTCTGGACTGGCGTCCGGCCTACGGCGGCATCCTTCTGGAGGAGATGGTGGCCCTGCTCCGGGTGGTGCGCGTGATCCGGCCGTCGCTCATCTTCGAGATCGGCACCTACCTCGGGGAAACCACCCTGCAGATGGCGGCCAACAGCCGGGCCGAGGTCCACACCCTGGACCTGCCCCCGGCCGGGCACGCCGACTTCGACCCCTCCCGGCCCGACGATCCCGAGCTGGACGTCTACCCCGAGGTCCCGGGGCGTCGCTTCGCGGACTACGCCGGGCCCTCGCGCATCATCCAGCACTTCGGGGACTCGCGGACCTTCGACTACGCGCCGTTCGCGGGCCGGGCCGATCTGGTCTTCGTGGACGGCTGTCACCACGAGGAATTCGCCGCCTCCGACTCGCGCAAGGCCCTGGAGATGGTGGCCTCCGGCGGCGCGGTGCTCTGGCACGACTACGCCGACTACGCCCCCGGCGTGATGCGGGCCCTGGACGCCCTGTCGACGGCCGTGCCCCTGCGGCATATCGCGGGCACCAGCCTCGTCCTGCACCTGGCCTGACGGCCCGCCGACGCGCGCAACCGTAAAGCCGCGCGCGATCCAGGCCGATAAGTCACTCAGAGAATGATCGATCCGGCCGTCGGCACCGGCGGCCACCCCCTGCCGTCCGGGAGTCTTTCCCCGGCTGCGCGGGCCCTGGAACGCTTATTGCTATCGTTCCGGGGAGAACGGCGGGTGGCAGATTCTGCCGGGATTGTTCATGTGCTGAATGAATGGACGGGGGCGCGCGACGCCTCCCAGGGGAGCGGGAACGGTATGAACCACAAGCGCGGACTGGAAATCCTGGCCGTGATTCCGGCCCGGGGCGGCTCCAAGGGCCTGCCCCGCAAGAATATCCGCGACCTGTGCGGCAAGCCGCTCATCGCCTACAGCATCGAGGCGGCCCTGGCCGCCCGGAGCATCAGCCGGGTGGTGGTCTCCACCGACGACGTGGAGATCGCGGAAGCGGCCCGGGCCCACGGCGCGGAGACGCCGTTCCCGCGGCCCGCCACCATCGCCGGGGACCGGGACAGCATCGGCCTGGCCATGGAGCACATGCTGGCCGGGCTGCGGGACCAGGGCTACGAGCCGGACGCCGTGGTCACGCTCTATCCCACCTGTCCCTTCCGCACCCCGGGCCTGCTGGACTACCTCTGCGGGCAGTTCGAGCGGGGCTTCAACTCGGTGATCACGGCCCGCCGCGTGACCCACGGCCCGTACAGCCTGTTCGAGAGCCGCGACGGCCTGCTCGCCCCGGTCCTGGCGGACCATGCCCCGGGGCGGCCCTTCGAGCGGCGCTACGGGCTGTTCCAGGGCGTGCGCTTCCGCGCGGCGGACCGGAAATTCGTACACTTCATCCAGGACGAGATCGCCCTCGTGGACATCGACACCCTGGAGGACTTCTACCTGGCCGAGGAAATCATCCGCGACGGCCGCTTCCGCTTCGAGAACTGACCATGGACGCCATCGTATCGCTCGTTCTGGACGCCGGGTCCCCCCTGACCACGGCCGCCGCCGCGCCCCTCCTGGACCGCCTGTTCGCCGCGATCCGGCGCGCCGAGGGCCTGGAGCGGGTCCTGGCCGTGGGCCTGGACCGGGGGCTTCTGGCCCAGGCCGAGCGCGCGGGCCTGATCCCGGTTCCCCTGTCCGCGCCCATGCCGCTGCGGCGTTCCGGCCTGCTGCCCGCCGGAGGCGCGGAGGCCCTGGAGCACGCCGCCGGGGGCCGTCGGGCCCTGCTCGTTTCCTGCGCCAACCCCATGCTCACCGCCGAGGTCGTGGAGGACTTCCTCCGCCGGGCCGAGGAGGCCGACCGCCCGTGCATGAGCGTGGTCGCGCCCGTGGATCATCCCTGCCAGCTCAACCAGCTGCTGCGCATGCGCGAGGCGGGCGTGGTCCTGCCCCTGGAGGGGCTCCGGGACGGCGGCGCGCGCGTGCTCACCGAGCCGTTCCGCTTCCTCTGGGCCGCCCGCGAGGTCCACGGCCGGGGGCCGCTGTACATCCCCCGCTGTTCCTCCGGGGAGACGGTTTTTCACGAGCTGCCCGGGACCGCCGCCACGCGGGCCGAAGGGCCGCTGCTCCTGCGCGAGTCCCCGGACCGGGCCCGGCTCAGCCTGCCCGTGGACGAGGTCCTGGACGCGGGCCGTCCGTTCGGCGTCAGGGACTGCTCCGAGGTCCTGGGCCTGGGCCTGCATCTTTTCCCGGGCCTGCCCTGCCTGGCCTTCCGGGGCGGGGACGGCGGGGCCCGGCTGGGCTTCACGGCCCGGCGGGACGAGCGGTCGGTCTGCCTGCTCTTCGCCCGCGCCGCCGACGGCGCGGAGCGCGCGGCCTCGGGCGACCTGGAGGGCGGCGCGCTGCGGCTGGACGCCTCCTGGGATTTCCGGTCCCCGGTGTCCTACAGCCTGCTGCGCTCCCTGGACCGCGACGGGGAGTTCGACCTGGAGGCTCCCTTCCCCGAGGACCACGGGCTGTGGCGCGTGGACTCCGCGACCTCCTGCCGGATCAACTGCCGCACCGGCCGGGTCATCCACGGCCGCCAGGAGTTCCCGGAGGTCTTCGAGCCCGACGGTTCCCTGTTCGCCTTGACCGCGACGGAGGCCGTCCGTTTCGAGAATCTGCTGGAGGAGGGCCGGGTGGCCGCCTTCGAGCTGAACCGGAATTGTTCGCTGCATGTGCGCACGGACTTCGACCTGCTGCGCTGCACGGCCAAACTGAGAGCGGAGATGCCATGAACGAGGCCAAGGGTTCCGGCGCGATTCCCGCGCGGGAGCAGTTCATCCAGGAGCTTGCGCCGCTGGGCCTGTCGGCCCGGATGCCCGCCTCGCTGCGCGGCCCGGACGCGGCCGCCTGCGAGCAGGCCTCGGCCGTCTTCGAGGTGATCGAGGAACTGGCCTTCGGCGCGTCGGGCGAGGGCGCCCGGGTCGCCCGTCAGGCCGGGGCCTGGGCCATGCGCACGAGCCACCGCCGGTACTGGGCCGCGCGGACGCCGTCCGGCGAGGCCGGACTGGTCCCGCTGGGCTCCTTCGGCGGCGGACACCTCGTCACCCCCTGCGCCATCGAGACCGGCGCGGACGGCAACCTCTGGATCGCCTCCCTGGGCGCGGAGCGGATTACGGTCCTGACTCCCGAGGGCGGCCTCGTGCGCCATGTGCCGCTGCCCGGCGCGCGGCCCTGGGGCCTGTTCCCGGCCGGGGACGGCACGATCTGGGCCTGCGATTTCGCCCGGCCCCGCCTGGAGCGGATCGCCCCGGACGGCTCGATCGTCCAGGGCATCGCCCTGCCGCACTCTTCCGGCGACGACCTGCGCCCCATCCTGGGCGCGGCCTCCGGCGCGGACATCTTTCTGATCCTGGCCGACGGCCGGGGCGGCGCGCGGCGGCTGGCACGCCTCCGGGCCGACGGCTCCGGCCTGGAGTTCCTGCCCTGTCCCGTGCTGAACCCGAGCTGCGTGCGCGTCCGCGACGGCCTGCTCCACGTCTCCAGCCTGAACCCCGCGTTCCTCCTGGCCCGGCCCCTGGATTCCGGGGACTGGTTCCGGGTCAACGCGGGCCTGCTCCCCGAATACCTGACCCGCTTCGACTTCGCGGGCCCGGAGGCCTGGCTCACGGCCCGACGCCACCTGATCCGTCTGGGCCGCGGGGGGGAGGTGGAGATGATCGTGGACGCGGGCGGCCTGGCCGGGTATCCCGAAGCGAACCTCTGCGACGTGGCCGGGCTTCAGTCCAGCCGCGAGCGGCGTCTGTACGCCGTGGACAACATCCACAACCTGGTCCATTCCTACCGGATCGGGTGAGTCCGGGGGCGCGTGATGGTCGTTTTGAAAACCAAGGCGGACACGCTGGAGGCCCTGCGCGGCCTGCTGACCCGCTCCCGCATCCCGGAGAGCGTGGCCTTCCGCGTGGGGACCTGGCGCAACGGCGTGGACGCGGTGCTGGACGAGATTTCCGGGAGCTTCGGCGGCCGCCGCCTCATTGCGCGCAGCAGCGCGGTGGACGAGGACGGGGCCGAGGCCTCCCTGGCGGGCTGCTTCACGAGCGTCGGCGAGATCGACGGCGGCGACCGCGAGGCCGTCCGGCGGGCCGTGGAGGAGGTCATCGCCTCCTACGGCAAGAACGGCTCCGGCGACGACGCCGAGAACCAGGTGCTCGTCCAGCCGATGGTCACGGACATCAGCATGAGCGGCGTGGTCTTCACTCAGGACCTGGACTCCGGCGCTCCCTATTACGTCATCAACTACGACGACGTCTCCGGCCGCCACGACACCATCACCGGCGGCTACGGCGACGTGAGCCGGACCCTGCTCGTGCGCCGCAGCCGCACCGACCGCCTGGAGTCGCCCCGATTCCGGGCCCTGCTGGCGGCCGTGCGCGAGATCGAGGACCTGGTGCGCGCCCCGGGTTTGGACATCGAGTTCGCCCTGACCCGCTCGGGCGAGGTCTGGATCCTTCAGGTCCGCAACATGGCCTGCCACGTGAACTGGAACCGCGAGACCACGCGGCGGGTGGACGTGGCCGTGGAGGAGGTCCGCCGCTTCCTGCGCGACCGGCTGCGCCCGCTGCCCGGTTCGCTCGGCGGCCGGTCCCTGTTCGGGGTCATGCCGGACTGGAACCCGGCGGAGATGATCGGGGCCACGCCGAGGCGGCTGGCCGTCTCGCTCTACCGCGACCTGATCACCGACTCGACCTGGGCCGAGGCCCGGGCCGAGATGGGCTACCGCGACATGTCCGGCAGGCCGCTTCTGTTCAGCCTGCTCGGGCGGCCCTACATCGACGTGCGCGAGAGCTTCAATTCCTTCCTGCCCGCCGACCTGCCCGGGGACATCGGGAGTCGGCTGGTGGACGCCTGGCTGGACAAGCTGCGGGACGCGCCCGAGCTGCACGACAAGATCGAGTTCGAGGTGGCCGTCACGGTCCATGCCCTGGACTTCGAGGAGCGCGCGCGGCCCGAGCTGCGCCGCACCGGCCTCGGCGAGGCCGACATCGACCGCTTCCAGGGCGCGCTGCTGCGGCTGACCAACAAGGCCGTGGCCGGGAACCTCCTGGCCGCCCAGTTGGAACGGGTGGAGCGGTTGAACCGCCTCCGCCCCCGCCGCCTGGAGGCCCTGGCCTCGGGCGGGACGGCGCGGCTCTACGCGGTGAAGGCCCTGCTGGACGACTGCCGCCGCCTGGGCACCCTGCCGTTCTCCATTTTGGCGCGTTGCGCCTTCATGGCCGAGGAGATGCTCCGCTCCCTGGTCCGCCTGGGGCTCGTGTCCAAGGAGCGGGCCGAGGCCTTCCGGGGCTCGGTGCGCACCGTGCTGACCGGCTTCATCGAAGACGTGAACGCCCTGCGCGCGGGGCGGCTGTCTCCCGAGGCCTTCCGGGAGCGCTACGGCCACCTGCGGCCCGGCACCTACGACATTTTGTCCAAGCGCTACGACCAGCGCGACTATTTCGGAAGCGCGGGGACGGGCGGCGAGGAGCACCGCGCCGGGGCCGGGGAGTTCGCGCTTTCCGCCGGGGAGGCCGAGGCCGTCGACGCGGCCCTGGCCGCGCGGGGCTTCGCCTTCGACGCGGCGCGGCTGTTCGCCTTCATGGCCGAGGCCATCCGGGGCCGGGAGTACGGCAAGTACTGCTTCACCCGGAACCTGAGCGACGCCCTGGAGGGCATGGCCGTCTGGGGCGAGGAGCACGGGCTGAGCCGGGAGGAGTTGTCCCACCTGGGCCTGGAGGACATCCTGGCCGCCGTCCAGGAGTCCTGGCCCCTGGAGGTGGAGGACGAGCTGCGGCGGCGCAGCAAGCACAACCGGGCGGCCCTGGAGCTGAGCCGGGCCGCGCGCCTGCCCTTCCTCATCGCCGAGGAGTCGGACGTGGACGTGATTCCGCTGCTCAAGTGCCGTCCGAACTTCATCACCCGCAAGAGCGTGCGCGCGGCGACCCTCTGCGTCACGGGCCGGGAGATGGGCCAGGCCGACCTGGCCGGGCGCATCGTGCTCATCGAGAGCGCGGACCCGGGCTTCGACTGGATCTTCACCGGCCGCATCGCCGGGCTGGTGACCAAGCACGGCGGCTCCAACTCGCACATGGCCATCCGCTGCGCCGAGCTGGGCCTGCCCGCGGCCATCGGCTGCGGCGAGCAGCTCTTCCAGATGTTCGAGCGGGCCGAGCAGTTGCACTTGGACTGCGGGGCCGAAATGGTTACGGTCATCGCCACCAGGAAGGCGTGAATGGTTGTCTGGATCATCGGACTTTCGGGCTCGGGCAAGAGCACCCTCGCCAACGAGGTGGTCCGCCTCGTGCGCGGGCGGGGCGAGACCGTGGCGCTGCTGGACGGCGACGCCGTGCGCCGCGTCTTCGGCGACGACCTGGGGCACACCCTGGAAGACCGCCACAAGAACGCCCGGCGCATGAACGCCCTGTGCAAGCTCCTGGACGAGCAGGGCGTGCACGTGGTCTGCGCCATCCTCTCGCTCTTCGAGGACACGCGGCGCTGGAACCGCGAGAACCTGAGCGCCTATTACGAGGTCTTTTTGGACGCGCCCCTGGAGACGCTCGCGGCCCGCGACCCCAAGGGGCTCTATCGCGAGGCCCTGTCCGGGCGCATGCGCGACCTGCCGGGCGTGGACATTCCCTTCCCCCGCCCCGAGCGGCCGGACCTGATCCTGGAGAACACCGGCACCCGGGAAGAACTGCTGGCCCACGCCGGGGACATCGCCCGGTTGTTCGCCGGAGGCAGGGCGTGACGGGCTACCCCTACACCGGCGAAAGCCTTCTTGCGCGGCCCTGCCGCTACATGTACCCGCCCTACGGCGGGACCGCCTTTCTCGCGGCCTGGGCCCGGGACCGGCGGCGCTGCGCCGAGGCGCTGTCCGCCGTCGTGGTCCAGGCCGGGCCCGATCCGGCCCTGGCCCTGCCCGGGGCCTGCCTGGCGGTCCTGGAGTCCCTGGCCGGGGAGTGGGTGGACCGGGCCGCGCCCGTGTTGCGGCGTTGCGCCGCTTTCGCGCCCGCAAGCGAGGCCGCCCCGGAAAACGCCGGGAACGAACTCCGGCTGGAGCCGCTGTTGCGCGCCGCGCTCTGGCGCGTAGCCCGCGGCGCGGCCGGGGATGCGGAGGCCGGGCTGCTGCGCCGCCTGGCCCGTAAGTTCGAGGTCGCCAAGCTCCTGCACCCGGTCTACGGCCCGGACTTTCGGCAGGGGCGGGGGCCGACGGACGACGTGGGCCTGTACGCCCTGTTGGCCGCCGGCCTCGGACTCTTCGCCCGGGCAGGCGAGGACCTCGTCCTGCTCAACGCCCTGCTCAAGCTCTGCGACCTGCTCTGTTCCGAGACCGGCCCCTTGTCCGGCCGGGCCGAGGCCTCGGCCCTGGCGCTGCTGGCCCTGCGGATCGAGGATTGGCGGGTGCGGCGGCTCTTCCCGGAGGGCGCGGCATGGTGCTGATGAATCTCGTGTTCCTGGCCGCGGACACGGCCCGTTCCCGGGCCTACGCCCAGGCCATGCTCCAGTCCGGTTTCCTGCCGGGCCACGCCCTGCTCCTGCGCGATCCAGCCGGGGCCGTCGGTCCCGGGACGATCCCGGCCGGGGCGCGCGCGGACGGGGGCGTGGCCGAGGGCCTGCGCTTCGCGCCCGAAGAACCCGTGGCCGAGACCCTGGCCCGGGCCGGGGTGGAGATTTCGGAGGTCCCGTCCACGGACGTGAACGGCCCCACCGTCATGGAGGCCGTGGCCGCGCGGCCCGAGCCCTACGTGCTTTTCTCCGGGCCCGGCGGGGTCATCCTGCGCGCCGGAATCCTCGGGCTGGGCAAGCGCTTCCTGCACGTGCACGGCGGCTGGCTGCCGGACTACAAGGGCAGCACCACCAACTACTACAGCCTCCTGGAGGAGGACATGTGCGGGGCCTCGGCCATCCTCATGACCGAGGCCGTGGATTGCGGGCCCGTGCTGGCGCGTCGCCGCTTCCCCCGGCCGGAAAGGCCGGAGGCCCTGGACTACGTGTACGACTCCCTGTTCCGGGCGCGCGTCCTGGTGGACGTGCTGGAGCGCCTGGCCGAGGAGGGGAATCTCGATTTCCGCGTGGCGGACAACGCCGGGGGACGGGTGTTCTACATCATGCACCCGGTGCTGCGCCACGTGGCCATCCTGGGCGGCGGAACGGGCCGCCGCGCGGAGGGGCCGGAATGCGCGTGACCTACCGCCACGAACACGTGGACGCCTATTGGGCCAAGCGCTGGGCCGCGATCCCCGCCGACGAGGAGGCCGCCAACCCGGAGGCCTATCCGCTGCGCTACGCCCTGGAGGCCCTGGAGGGCGTGAGCGGCCGGATCCTGGAGGCGGGCTGCGGCAGCGGCCGCATCCTGCGGTATTTCCACAACCGGGGCCGGGACATCCTGGGCATGGACTACGTGCCCCCGGGCCTGGTCAAGCTGGCCGGGGCCGACGCCGGCCTGCGCCTGTTCCAGGCGGACATGCGCCGCCTGCCGTTTCCCGACGGCGCGTTCCAGTGCGTGCTGGCCTTCGGCCTGTACCACGGCATCGAGCACGGTCTGGACGAGGCCCTGGCCGAGACCCGGCGGGTGCTCCAGCCGGGGGGCGTGCTCTGCGCCTCGTTCCGCGCGGACAACCTGCAGAACCGCCTGCTGGACTGGCACGCCGACCGGCGCGGCCGGGCCCGGGCGGGCGGCGCGCCGCGCCAGTTCCACAAGCTGAACCTGTCCCACGGCGAGTTCACGGGGCTGCTCCGGCGGGCCGGATTCACGGTGGAGAAGGCCTGCTCGGCCCAGAACTACCCGTTCCTTTACAAGTTCCCCTGCTTCCGGGCCCGGGAGCAGGCCGAATTCGACGAGAGCCTGGGCCGGAAGCAGGGCTACCGCCTGAACCTGGCCGGGAGGCTGCTGCAGGGCGGGCTGTATGCCCTCGCGCCGCGCCAGATGTGCAACGTGACCGTCTGTCTGGCCCGCAAGGAGGCCGCATGATCCTGGCCGCCGTGACCCAGCGCCGCGTGGAGGTTCCCGGACGCGGTTCGAGGGACTGCCTGAACCGAGCCTGGCCCGCCTTCCTGGCCGCCTGCGGCGTGCTGGCCGCGCCCGTGCCCGGCGATCCCGGGCTCCTGGACGCCTGGCTGGAGCGGGTGCGGCCCGAGGCCGTGATCCTCTCCGGCGGCAACGCCGCCCCGGGCGGCGGGCAGGACGACGCCTGCCCCGAGCGCGACCGCCTGGAGCTGGCCCTGATCCGCTGGGCCGGGGCCGGGAACGCGCCCCTGCTGGGAGTCTGCCGGGGGGCGCAGATGCTCAACGCCGCGCATGGCGGGGGGCTGCGCCGCCTGCCGGGGCACACCGCCGTGACCCACGCCCTGAGCCCGCTGCCCGGAGCCGCGACGCCCGCGCCGCTGCCCGCCGAGGTCAATTCCTTTCACGACTACTCCATCCTGGCCGGGGACCTCGGCCGGGAGCTGAAGCCCCTGGCCCTGGGCCCGGACGGGGCCGTGGAATTTTTCGTTCACGAGCGCCTGCCGCTGGCCGGTCTGCTCTGGCACCCGGAGCGTTTTTCCCCCTTCCGGCCCGAGGATGCGGCCCTGGTGCGGGCCCTGCTGGGAGGCCGGGCATGAAGGCCGTGCTGCTGGCCGCCGGTCAGGGCCTGCGTCTGCGGCCCTGGACCGAGAACCTGCCCAAGTGCCTGCTGGAGGCCGGGGGCGTGCGACTGCTGGACGCCCAGCGCGGGGTTTTGCGCGCCGAGGGCGTGCGGGAGCATGTCCTGGTGGCCGGGCATTGCGCCGGGGCCCTGGAGGGGCTCGGGCTCACGCTGTTGCGCAACGAGCGCTACGCCGAGACGAACATGGTCTGGACCCTGCTTTCGGCCCGGGAAGAGATGCGCGACGGGGCCGTGGTGTCCTATGGCGACATCGCCTACCCCAGGGAGGCGTTGCGGGCCGTGCTGGACTCCCCGGCGGACATCGCCGTGGCCGTGGACCTGGAGTGGGAGTCCTATTGGCGGCTGCGTTTCGGCGACCCGCTCAAGGACGCCGAGACCCTGGCCATGCGCGGCGGCGACATCGTGGAGATCGGCGGCAGGCCGGAGCGCCTGGACGAGATCGAGGGCCAGTACATCGGCCTCATGCGCTTCAGCGCCGAGGGCGTCCGCGCCCTCTGGCGGGTTTTCGAGGCCTGCCGGGCGCGCGGGGACATCAACGGCAAGAAACCGGAAAAGGCCTTCATGACCGACCTGCTCCAGGAGCTGATCCGCGCCGGGCTGCCGGTGGCGGCCTGCCCGTTCCGGGGCGGCTGGGTGGAGATCGACACCCCCGGCGACATCGGCCTGCCCGAGACCGGCGAGCGGCTGCGCCGCATCGCGGCCTCCCTGCCCGCGCCGTCGGGAACGGAGCGCTGAGGCCATGTGCGGCATCGCCGGATACAAGATGCGCGAGCCCCGTCCCGACGCGGTGCTCGAGGCCATGGTGGAGGCCCTGCGCCATCGCGGCCCGGACTCCGCCGGATACCTGCTGCGGCCCGGGCTGCGGGCGGGCATGCGCCGCCTGAGCATCAACGACGTGGAGGGCGGGGACCAGCCCCTGTACAACGAGGACGGCGGCGTGGCCCTGCTCTACAACGGGGAGATCTACAACTCCCCGGCGCTGCGCGCGGAGCTGGAGCGGGCCGGGCACCGCTTCCGCACCCGTTCCGACGGCGAGGTCATCTGCCACCTCTGGGAGGAGGAGGGCGAGGCCCTCTTCGACCGGCTGGACGGCATGTTCGCGGCGGCCTTGTGGATCGAGGCGGAACAGAAGCTCGTCCTGGCGCGGGACATCCCCGGGGAAAAGCCGCTCTACTACGCGCGGCTCTCGGACACGGACCTGGCCTTCGCCTCGGAGATCTCCAGCCTGCGCCGCCTGGACGTCCTGGACCAGGGACTGGACCTCCAGGCCCTGTGGGACTACCCGACCTTTCTCTGGGTGCCCGAGCCCGCCACGGCGCTGCGCTCCGTGCGCGCCCTGCCGCGCGGGCACCTGCTCGTCGCCGACGCCTCGGGCGTCCGCGTCCGGCCCTACGCCGGGCCACACCCGCTCCCCGATCCCGCGCTGCCGCCGCTCTCCGACGCCGAGGCCGCGGCCCGCGCCCGCGAGGTGGTGACCCGGGCCGTGGAGAGCCGCCTGCTCTCCGACGTGCCCCTGGGCGCGTTCCTCTCCGGCGGGCTGGACTCGTCCATCGTGGCCACCCTGGCCGCGCGGCGCGTCCCGGACCTGTCCACCTTCACCATCGGCTTCGAGGACGTGGCCGACCCCTACCACGGCCATGCCGACGAATCTCCCCAGGCCGAGGCCCTGGCCCGCAAGCTCGGCACGAAGCACCACACCATCCGCGTCACGGCCCAGGACTTCCGCGCCGCGCTGCGCGACTTCTGCCGCCACGGCGACCAGCCCTTCTCGGTCTCCTCGGGCCTGGGCATCCTGGCCGTATGCGGGGCCGCGCGCGAGGCGGGCATCAAGGTGCTGCTCACGGGCGACGGGGCCGACGAGTGCTTCGGCGGCTACTCCTGGTACGCCCATCTGGACCGGCTCGGCCCCGCGCCGCGGTCCGGTCCGGAACGGCCGGAAATATCCTTCCAGAACACCGGCATGTCGGAGGACGAGCGCCTGGCGGCCATGTCCGCCTACTCCCTGCCCGCGCGGCTCTGGGCCTGGCACTACTACGCCTCGGAGCCGGAGAAGGCCCTTCTGTTCCACCCGGACGTGGCGGCCGGGGCGCGCGGTTCCCTGCGCCTGCTCCCGCAGGGCCCGACGGGCGGAACCCCGCGCGAGACCATCGCCCAGGATCGGGATTTCTATTTTCCCTTCGAGATGCTGCGCAAGGCGGACCGCATGAGCATGGCCCGCTCGGTGGAGGCCCGCGTGCCCTTCGCCGCGCCCGAGGTGCTGGCCCTCTCGGCGCGGCTCTCGTATCCCCAGATGGTGCGCGGCGGGGAGCTCAAGTGGGCCCTGCGCCGGGCCTTCGAGGACGTGCTGCCGCCGGAGGTCGTGTCCCGGCCCAAGCACGGGTTCAACGTGCCCATCGACCACTGGCTGCGCGGCCAGTGGGCCGACCTTGTGGACGAGGCCCTGGGACCCGGCTCGCGCCTGGCGCGCGAGGGGCTGGTGCGCAAGGACGCGGCCGACGCGGCCCGGGCCCTGCTGCGCCGGCCCGGGCGGCTCAACGGGCACACCGTTTTTTCCTTCATCACCCTGAACATCTGGCTGGAAGAGGCGGACGCATGGAAATCATAGCCGAGATCGGACAGAACCATAACGGCGACATGAAGCTGGCCGTGGAGCTCATCCAGGCGGCCCGCGAGGCCGGGGCCGACGTGGCCAAGTTCCAGGTCTACGACGCCAGGCGGCTGTTCCCCAGGGAAGGCAACCCCTGGTACGAGTACAACCTGTCCACGGAGCTGTCCCGCGACGACGTGTTTCTGCTGGCCGAGGAGTGTCGGAAAACCGGCATCGAGTTCATGGCCTCGGTCTTCAGCCCGGAGCTGGTGGACCTGCTGGAGCAGGCCGGGGCGCGGCGCCACAAGGTCGCCTCCCGCTCGGTGAAGGACCGCGAACTCATGCTGGCCCTGGGTTCCACGAACAAGCCCCTGATCGTCTCCCTGGGCATGTGGAGCGGCGAGGGGTTCCCCGAGGTGCCCACCAGCGCGCCGGTAGACTTTTTGCATTGTGTTTCCAGCTACCCGGCCTCGCTGGAGGAAATGCGGCTGTCCCGCGTGGACTTCACGCGCTACGCCGGGCTGTCGGACCACACCGAGGGCCTGACGGCGGCCATGGCCGCCCTGGCCCGGGGCGCGAGGATCGTGGAGAAGCACTTCACCCTGGACAAAAACATGTATGGACCCGACCACATCTGCAGCATGACCCCGGACGAATTGCGGGAACTGTGCCGTTTCCGCGAGGAGCTGGCCCGCTGCCTCTAGGGCGGAGCGAGGACATGAGCGGCGAACCCAAGGTTTCGGTCTACATAGCGGCGCGCAACTGCGCCAAGTACGTGGAGGCGGCCATCGAGAGCGTGCTGCGCCAGTCCATGCCGGACTGGGAGCTGCTCGTCTACGACGACAAGTCCACGGACGCCACGCCCAAGGTCCTCGACCTCTATCGCGGCGACCCGCGCATCCGCATCTTCCGCACCAACGGCAAGGGCTTGCCGGGGGTCTGCAACCTGGCCTGCGGCGAGGCCCGGGGCCGGTACCTCATCCGCCTGGACGGGGACGACGTGTTCGAGGAGAACATCCTCCTGGTGCTCTCCAACTATCTGGACTCCAATCCCGACGTGGCCCTGGTCTTCCCGGACTACTACCTCATCGACGCCCAGGGCGACTTCATCTCCCTGGGCCGCACGCCCCGACTCTTCGAGCGCAACCACGCCACGGACCTGCCGCCCAACGGGGCCTGCACCATGATCCGGCGCGACGTGCTCCTGGAGTGCGGCGGCTACCGAGAGGACCTCGGCGCGCAGGACGGCTTCGACCTCTGGACCAAGCTGCGCGGGGCGCACAGGTCGGCCAACGTCAACCTGCCGCTGTTCTACTACCGCCGCCACGGCGACAACCTGACCAACGACCACGGCCGCATCTTCTACGCCCGGCGCGAGATCAAGCGCGAGATGGCCCGCGAGGCCATGCGCGGCCAGGGCCCCTATCTGGCGGTCATCCCCTGCCGCCGGAACTACGACTTCGCCCAGGACCTCTGGAACGAGCGCATCAACGGCCACACCCTGCTGGACATCGCCATCGAGACCTGCGCGGGCACCGAGATCTACGATCAGATCATCGTCAGCTGCGACAATCCCGAGGCCGAGGAGACGGTGCGTCGCCACGCGGACCCCAGGCTCCGCTTCCACCTGCGCGACCCCCGCGACACCATCCGCTCGCGCAGCGTGGCCCACACCCTGGACGCCATCGCGCGGATTTACGATCCCGAGGGCCGGGGCGTCACCACTTTGAACTACATCCACACGCCCTTCGTCGGCACCCAGACGCTGGAGGAGTCCGTGTTCACCCTGGTGCTCAACGGCGCGGACAGCTCCTACGGCGTGGAAAAGGTCATCTCGCCGGTCTTCCGGCGCAACGCCCACGGCTTCGAGATGCTCAACCCCCGCCGCGAGTTCGCCAGCGACTTCGACACCGTGTACATCGAGTCCTGCGCCTTCGTGACCGCGCGTTCCCGGCTGTTCGCCACCGGGGCCCTGTCCGGGCCGAGCGTGGTCAACTTCCTCATCCCCGGGGACGAGAGCTTCATCATCAACTCCCAGCGGGCCCTGGAAATGGCCCGGGTCATCTACAAGGACAAGGGGGCCGGGCAATGATGCGCTTCAGCGTGATCCTGGCCGCCCGGCTGCGCTCCAGCAGACTCCCGGCCAAGGCCCTGCTGCCCCTGGCGGGCCTGCCGCTCATCACGTTCCTGCTGCGCAGGCTGCGCGGCGCTTCCTTGGTGGATCGCGTCGTGCTGGCCACCACGACGAGGCCCGAGGACCGGCACCTGGCCGCCCTGGCCGAGGCCGAGGGCGCGAGCGTCTTCTTCGGCAGCGAGGACGACCTCATCCGGCGCTACCTGGACGCCTGCGACCGCTACGGCATCGATCATCCCGTGCGGGTGACCGGAGACTGTCCCTTCGTGGACGCCGCGAGCCTGGACCACTGCCTGGCCCAGTGCGCGCGGGAGGAGGGCTTCGACCTCGCCAGCACCAAGGGAGCCTTTCCCGTGGGCATCGACTACGAGGTGTTCCGGGCATCCTCCCTGGCGGCGGCGCACGCCTCCGGCGAACCCGACGCGGCGGACCGCGAACACCTCACGAAATTCTTCTACGACCACGACCGGCGCTTCCGCGTCGCGCGGCTCTCGCCGCCGCCGGAGTGGCCCCGCTGTTCCCGCGCCTTCACGGTGGACACCCTGGACGACTACCTGTTCTGCAAGGCTCTGGCCGACCGCCTCGGTCCCGGGGCGGCCGTGGGCGATCTCCTCCGGGAGGCGTCGTGACCCCGGCCACCCGCTACGGCAAGCCCGCCGCGGACATCCTGGCCGAAAGCCGCGCCCTGCTGCGGGAGAACGCCGAACATCTCGCGCGCCAGCGCCGTCTCGCGGACCTTCTGTCCGGCCGGGGCGCGCCTCGCGAGCGCTGCGCCTGCTGCAACGCCCGCCTGGACGGGGCCGGGCCGTTCCAGCGGCGCGGGATCGACTACCTCCTTTGCCCGGAGTGCGGACACGTGCAGACCCGGCTCGCGCCTCCGGCCGACCAGCCCGTGGACTTCGGGGCCGTGTATCCTCCGCTCTCCGGGGCGGAGTTCGCCTCGCGGGTGGAGCGCATCTACCGCCCCAAGCTGGATTGGGCCCTGGAGGCCTTGGCCGCCACGGACGGGCCGCCGCCCTTGGAGCGGCGCTGGCTGGAGCTCGGCTGCGGATACGGTTTTTTTCTGGCCGCCCTGCGCGATGCCGGGGCCCGGCGGTTTATGGGCCTGGACGCCTGCCGGGAGCTGGTGGAGCGCGCCAATACGGCCCTGGGCGAGAACCGGGCGGCCCTGGTGGACGGCGGGTTGGCCCGGGCGGTCCGCGACAGCGAGGCCGAGGTCTACGCCGCCTTCTTCGTCCTGGAGCATCTCGCGGACCTGCCTGATTTCCTGGCCGCCGTGGCGGAAAAACCGGAGGGCGTCGCGTTCGTTTTTTCGGTGCCGGTGTTCGGCCTGGCGACCGTGCTGGAGGACTGTTCGGACAGGCACTTCGCCCGGAATCTGGACGGCTGGACCCATGCCCAGATGTTCACCGAGAGGTCCCTGGGGCGTTGCCTGGAGCTGGCCAAGTGCGAGCAGGTGGAGCAGTGGGTCTTCGGCCAGGACGTCCTCGACCTGGGCCGCATGTGCGCCCTGGCCGCCGAGAACTATCCCCCGGCCTTGCGGCGCGAGGTGGACGGGGCGCTGGCCCGCATGGCCGACGCGGCCCAGCAGGCCGTTGACCGGGCCCATTTTTCGGATGCGCGGCACATCGTGGCGGTGCGCCGGGGCGCGCCGCTCGACGCGGGGCGCTGAGGGAAACTCCGATGCGCTATTGCAGGAAATGCGTCCAACCCGACACGCGGCCGGGCAGCGTCTTCGACGAGGAGGGCGTGTGTCTGGCCTGCCGCTTCGCCGAGACGGTCAGGAACATCGACTGGGCCGCCCGCCGGGCCGAGCTGGAGGAGATCTGCTCCTTCGCCCGGGAGCGGAACGTTTCGGGCTACGACTGCATCGTGGGCGTCTCCGGGGGCAAGGACAGCACCCGCCAGGCCATGTACGTGCGCGACGAGCTCAAGCTGCATCCGCTGCTGGTCTGCTGTTCCTACCCGCCGGAGAACCTTTCCGACCGGGGCGCGCGCAACCTGGCCAACCTCATGAGCCTCGGATTCGACTGCATCACCGTGGGCCCGGCTCCGGGAGTGTGGAAACGGCTCATGCTCCAGGGCTTCCTGCGCTTCGGCAACTGGGCCAAGTCCACGGAAATGGCGCTTTACGCCAGCGCGCCCAAGGTGGCCATCGCCTACCAGATTCCACTCATCTTCCTGGGCGAGAACCCGGCCATCTCCGTGGGGACCATGGACGTGAAGTCCACCAACGGCGACGCCAACCAGATGAAGAACTGCAACACCCTGAAGGGCGGGCCGGAAGCGCTCCTGGAGGACGGAATCACCGAGAGGGACCTGTTCTGGTACCGCTACTCCAGCGACGAGGACATGCAGCTGGGGGCCCTCAAGGTGGTCTATCTGGGCTACTACATCCAGGATTTCACCAAGCGGAACAACGCCCTGTTCTCCATCCGCCACGGCCTGGAGGTGCGGCCCGACCCGCCGGAGGACATCGGCGACATCACCGGCTACGAGTGCCTGGACGACGACTTCGTGCTCGTGAACCAGCACATGAAGCACATCAAGTTCGGCTTCGGCAAGGTGACGGAGCAGGTCTGCGAGGACATCCGCCTGGGCGACATGACCCGCGAGGAGGCCTGGAAGCTGGTGTTGGCCTATGACGGCAAGTGCGCCGAGCGCTACATCCAGGAGCTGTGCGACTACCTGGGCATCAGCCGGGAGACCTTCCGGGAGGTGTCCGAGCGCTATCGCGGCCGCGGGGTGTGGACGCCCGACGGGAGCGGCGGCTGGCGGCTCGCCGCCGAGCCGGAATTCGACGGGCCGGGCTCCGGGGAGCGGGGCTGACATGGACCGCCGCCGCATCCTCATCGTGGACTACGGCCTGGGCAACATCGCCTCGCTGGGCAACGCCCTGGACCGCCTGGGCTACCAGTGGAGCGTCTCCAGCCGTCCCGAGGACATGGCCGGGGCCGACGGGTTCATCCTGCCCGGAGTGGGGGCCTTCGCCGAAGGCATGCGCAATCTGCGCCGGGGCGGACTGCTCCAGGCGCTGGAGCGCGAGGTCCTGGACGGAGGCAAGCCCGTGCTCGGCATCTGCCTCGGCATGCAGCTCCTGGCCCGGGATTCCGACGAGGGCGGCCTGAACCAGGGCCTGGGCTGGATCGACGGCCACGTGCGTCTGCTGCGGCCGGAGGACGGACTGCGGGTGCCGCACGTGGGCTGGAATGTCTTGCGCATGCTTCGGCGCGAGCCTCTTTTTTCCCGCAGCGGCGAGGAGTCGTGCGTGTATTTCGACCACAGCTACCATTTCCAGTGCCCGGAGCGCCACGTGGCCGCGGTCTGCGACTACGGCGGAGAAGTGGTCGCGGCCGTGCGGCGCGAGAACATCTTCGGCGTGCAGTTCCACCCGGAAAAGAGCCAGGCCGCCGGCCTGCGCATCCTGCGCGGCCTGTTCCACTCCACGGGGTTCGTCCACCATGCTGCGTAAGCGGATCATCGGCGTCGTGCCCGTGCGCGGGGGCATCGCGGTGCAGAGCGTCGGCTTCCGCCGCTTCCTGCCCCTGGGGCGGCCGGAGGTGGCCGTGGAGTATCTGAACTCCTGGGGCGTGGATGAAGTCCTGCTGCTCGACATCGACCCGGGCCGGGCCGCGCGGGGGCCGGACCTGGACATGGTGCGCCGGGTGTCGCGTTTCTGCCTCACTCCCCTGACCGTGGGCGGCGGCATTTCCAGCCTGGACCACGTGCGCGGTTTGATCCGCTCCGGCGCGGACAAGGTGGCGCTCAACACCGCGCTCATGGCCGATCCGTGCCTCGGGACGCGCATCGCCGAGACGTATGGCGTCCAGTGTCTGGTCGCCGGCGTGGACCACCGGGCCGTGGAGGGCGGCGAACGCCTCGTCTGGACGGACTCCGGCCGGGTTCCGGCCCAGGAGGGGCCCGTGGAATGCGCGCGGCGCATGGAGGCGTTGGGGGCGGGCGAAATCCTGCTCCACGACATCGCCGCCGACGGCGCGCGCTCGGGGTTCGACTGCGAGACCGTGCGCCGGGTGGTCCAGGCCGTGGGGGTGCCGGTCATCGCCTGCGGCGGGGCCGGAAGCCCGGAGCATTTTCTCCGGCTGTTCGAGTCCACCGGCGCGGCCGCGGCCTGCGCGGGCAACTATTTCCACTACACCGAGCACAGCGTGGTCCTCTGCAAGACCTCCCTGCGCCGCCACGGGGTGAACGTGCGCCTGGACACGTCGGCCGACTATTCCGAGGCCCGCCTGGGCAGGGACGGCAGGCTCCGCAAGCGCGACGAGGGGGATCTCGACGCCCTCCGCTTCCGCCACCTGCCGGAGGAGGTCATCTGATGCGCTACTGCGCCCGCTGCCTCTATCCCGAAAACCATCCCCTGCACCTCGTGTTCGACGACGAGGGCGTGTGCAGCGGCTGCCGCGTGCACGAGGAGAAGGACGCCCTGGACTGGGCCGAGCGCTTCGAGCGGCTCAAGGCCGTCGTGGGGGAGTACCGGAGCCGGAGCGGCGGGATATACGACTGCATCGTGCCGGTGAACGGCGCGCGGGACTCGTATTTCATCGTGCATACGGTGCGCAACGTGCTGGGCCTGAACCCCATGCTCGTGTCCTACAACAAGCAGTACAACACGCCCGTGGGGATTCGGAACCTGGCCTCTCTGCGCACGGTCTTCGACCGCGACATTCTCGCCCTCACCGTGAACCCGGAGTCGGCCAGGAAGATCACCCGGGCCGCCATGCGCCTGCTCGGCAGCATGTACTGGCACTGTCTGGCCGGGGAGACCGTGTTCCCGGTGCAGACCGCCGTGCGCTTCAAGATTCCCCTCATCATCTGGGGCGCGCACCAGGGCGTGGACCAGGTGGGCATGTTCTCCCACCTGGACGAGGTGGAGATGACCCGCAAGTACCGCAAGGAGCACGACCTCATGGGCGTGGAGGCCGAAGACCTCATGCGCGCGGCCCCGGACCTGGGCGAGGATCTGGGCGAGCGCGAACTCCGGCCCTACCTCTATCCCAACGACCGAGAGCTGGCCGCCGTGGGCGTGCGCGGAATCTACCTGAACAACTACATCCGTTGGGACACCAAGCGCCAGCACGAGGACATGATCCGGCTCTACGGCTACGAGACGGCGGCCCTGCCCCGGACCTTCGACACCTGCAACGACTGCGACAGCCACCACTACGCGGGCGTGCACGACCTCATCAAGTTCCGAAAGTTCGGCTACGGCAAGGCCCTGGACCACGCCTGTCGGGAAATCCGCCTGAAGCGCCTGACGCGCGAGCAGGGCATCGAACTCGTGCTTCGGCACGAGGCCGTGGAGCCGCCGGACTTGTCGCTGTTCCTGTCCTGGGCGGGAATGAGCCGGGAGGAGTTCGACCGCTGCGTGGACGCCCGCCGCGATCCCGCCGCCTGGGCGCGGGACGGGGGCGGCTGGCGGCTGCTCGACCATGTGAGCCGCCATTCCCAAGACCAGGGGGTGGAACGGGCCCGCCTCGCCGCCGTATCGGATGGCGTCTTTCCCCTCACTCCGCCGCGCGCGCCGGAACAGGAACGGCCCGCGCACGTGCTCTTCGGCCGGGGCTGGGCCGGAGCGCCGCGCGGCCAGGCTGTCCAGGCGGATGGGAGCCGGAATTCCATCGCCGACGGGAGTCCCTCATGAGCAAGAGCATCATGCGCGAGATGCGCCAGTGCCTGGAGAACAACGAGAACATCATGGCCCGCCTGCGCGCCATGTCCGGGCTTTCGGGCAACACGCCGGAGGCCATCCTCGTCTCCTACGACCTGCAGGCGGGCAGCTACGCCAGGATGCTGGAGGACGAGCGG
This sequence comes from Desulfovibrio aminophilus, assembly GCF_023660105.1. Classification (NCBI taxonomy): domain Bacteria; kingdom Pseudomonadati; phylum Thermodesulfobacteriota; class Desulfovibrionia; order Desulfovibrionales; family Desulfovibrionaceae; genus Desulfovibrio; species Desulfovibrio aminophilus. The sequence continues at coordinate 25,774 of NZ_JAMHGA010000007.1, forward strand.
GTCCGCGCCATCAAGGAGGCCTTCGGGGCCAACCTGGCCGAGGTCGTCGAGTCCCTGCCCCACGCCAGCGTCCTGGAGGCGGGCGTGGGCGAGGCCACCACCCTGGGGGCCATGATCCCCAAGCTGCGCACCGCGCCGGAGCGCATCGCCGGTTTCGACATTTCCTGGTCGCGGCTGTCCGTGGCCGTCCGCCACGCGGAGGCGAAGGGCGTGGCCGCGCGGTTCTTCACCGGCGCGCTGGAGCGCATCCCGGTCCCGGACGACGCCTTCGAACTGGTCTACACCGTGCACGCCATCGAGCCCAACACCGGGCGCGAGAAGGAAATCCTACGCGAGCTGCACCGCGTGGCGCGGAACCACCTCGTGCTCGTGGAGCCCAGCTATGAGCTGGGCAACGCGGAGACCCGCGCCCGCATCGAGCAGCACGGGTACATCACGAACCTGCTGGGCGCGGCCCGCGAACTGGGCCTGAACCTGCTCGAACACCGGCTCTTCGAGCCGAACATGAATCCCAGGAACCAGGCCGCGCTCATGGTCTTCGAGAAGAGCGCCCGTCGCGTCCCGGACCCCTCCGGCCAGCTCGCCTGTCCGGTGTGCGGGACGGCGGTCGAGGAGATCAAGGGACACTGCTTCTGCGGGGAATGCCATCTCCTGTTCCCGGTGATCGAGGGCATCCCCTGCCTGCTGGAGGGAAACGGCATTTTGGCCAGCCGGTTCCCGCAATCGGAGGGCTGAGCGGCGCGATGGCGGACGACTCGTTGCGCGGTTTCATCGAACGGGTGGGAGCCCTTGCGGTGCTCGACCACTCCGGGCGCGGCGGAAACGGCTTCTTCATGACCGTGTTCGACCGCCACCCCGAGGTGATCGGCTGCCACTGGGGCCAGTATCTCTACTCCTATCTTCTCACGGAGTTCGGCGACGACGACGTGCTCGACTCCCGCGCGGCCCTCGACTTTCTCGTCAAACGCTCCCCGTTCCGCTTTGTGCTGGACGACCTCTCCCCGGAACACGAGGCCTTCATCAGGAAGTGCGGGGCCGATCCGGCCGTGCCCCTGGATCGCGCCGAGGCGCGGCGCATCCTTCGTGATTTCCTGCTGTCCACGCCCACGGTTTCCCGTCGGGAACTCGTGCTGGCCTGTCATTACGCCCTGGCCAGGGCCCTGGGGCGGGACACCTCGGCCATCACGCACATCCTCACCGCGGATGCGGTGAGCCTGCGCAACGAGCATTTCACCACGGGGTTTTCCGGCCGCATGGTCGACGCCCTGCTGCGGGATTTCCCCCAGGCCGGAATCGTGAACATCGTCCGCGATCCGCGCGCGGTGTTCGCCTCCAACCGGCACCAGTTCGTCAACGCCAACGGCAACATGTATGGCGTGACCCCGGCCACGTTCTTCACCCGCCTGGGCAACGTGCCGCGGGCGCGGCAGCAATTCGAGGATTGCGCCTACCTGTTCTGGCTGCCCTACTGCGCGGCGGCCTGGGCCGTGGCCAAGGATATCCGGCGGCGCCATCCCGGGCAGGTCCGCATGCTGCGCAACGAGGATTTGAACACCCGTTTCGAGCCGACCCTGCGGGAACTGTGCGCCTGGATGGGCGTCTCGTTCTGGGAACCGTGGGCCGCCCCGGACTACGAGCCCACGAGCCTCGGCGGGTCCTGGCGGGGCGCGGGCGCATACAACAGCCGCTACCAGACCAATCTCGGCGGCCCTTTGAAGAACGATCCCCAGGATGTGGCGGACAGGACCACGGGCCCGAACGAGTATGTGACGAAACGCTGGATGTCGCGCCTGGCCCCGCACGAAATCCGTCTCGTGGAAGTGCTCTTTCAGGACGAGATGCGCGCCTGCGGCTACGAGCCGCTGACGCCTTTGCCTCGCGGCTCCATGACGCGGGCGGCGGCCGGATGCCTGACGCGGCCCTTCCTCGGGGAGTTTCCCGGCTGGTCCTGGCTGACCGGGGGCCTTTCCCTGGGCCCGGCCGAGGCCTTCCGTCGGGTGTTCTATCTGGCGGTGTCTCCGTTGTTCGCGGTGGCGGGACGGCTGGCGCTGTTGGGGCTGGTGCGCCGGGGATTCTTTGATCGGCCGCCCGTGCGCAATGGGATAGATGAGGGGTCGCGGCGATGACGTCCATGCGGGAACACGCCGTTCTCTTCAGCGGCCCGGACCTCGCCGGTTCCGCTTCCGATCTGCTCCGCCGCGAGGCCGCCCAGGGCGCGGCCCTGGTGGCCCTGGACTCCCAGGCCATGGCCTGGGCCGTCCGCGAGGGATTGCCTTGCGCCTTCATGGACGGCTGGCTGGACGAGGACGATTTTTCCCGCGCGCGCCGCGAGGCCCCGGAATTCGAGGCCGCCTGGTTCGCGCCCCGGCGGGAGGCGTTCACCTTCGACGGGCTGTGCTGGCCGGAATTTGACCGCGAGGTGCTCTACGCCTATTGGCTCTCGGCCTGCACCGCCCAGGTTCTGGCCGAGGGTTTGGCCCGGCGGGGCGTGCGCCGGTTGACCGTGTTCCGCCGCGATCCGCCGCGCCCCATGCTTTACTTCGAGCCTGCGGACACACCGGCTCTGTATTGGGAGAAGGCCTTTCCGGGCGAGGTGCGGAGCGTGGTCCTGCCCGCCTTGGAGACGCCGGACGATTCCGCCGCCGGAGGCCGTGACGAACGGCCCTGCGATTTCCTGCACGGCAACGTGGACCTGTTGCGGGATCGTGCGGCGCTGTGTCTGAATCCCCTGGAGGTCTTCCGGCTGCGCCGCCAGATCGCGGAGATCGCCGGGGCCTTCGGCGGCCGCGCGGTCATCGTGGCCAACACCCATCTGGCCCGGGACACGGAGCCCATCGCCCGGGAGACGGGCCTGCCGGTGCTGGGCCTGGGCCCGGCCGGGCGGCCCGCCGAGGACGTGGCCGGGCGTTGCCGACGGGGTTTCGAGGAGTTGCTCGAAGTCCAGTCGGAGCCGCTGCGCGGCATGCTCCGGGGCAACGCGGCCCATTTCGCGGCCCTGTTCCGGCGCTGGACCTGGCTCCAGGCCACGCGGGAATACTGGGCCCGCGCGTTCCGTGCCGCGCCGCCCGCCCTGGTGGTGGTGACGTCCCTGTCGGACAGCGAGTCCCAGATTCCGGCCGAGGCCGCCGCGTCCCTGGGCGTCCCGAGCCTGTGCCTGCCGCACGGCGTTGGAATCACCCGGGCTGTGCGGCCAAAATCCTCCGTGGTGCCATGCCTGTGCCAGGCGGACCGGCGGGTCTACCTCTCCTCGGGAATCCACGAGGAACGCCTGACAGGTTGCCTCGATCTGGACACGGAGAACGAGTACGCGGTGGACGGGGCCAAGGCCCTGCCCCGTATGGAGGGGCGGTTGAACGTCCTGGCGCTCATGACCGCCACGGGGCGGCCGGGCGTGCTCTATCCCGTGATCCGCCACGAGGCCCAGGCGCGCGCCCTGCGGGCCCTGGCCGCGCCGCCGCCGGACCTGGCCGGGCGGCTGGCCCTGACCCTGAAGACCCACCCCGGCCTGCCGGACCTGGAGATCGTGGAGGCGGCCGGGCCGAAAGTCCAGGCCCTGCTGGCTCCCCTGGACCTTTCCCTGGCCGGGGCCCTGGCCTCGGCCGACCTCGTGCTGGCCGTGAACTACTCCGGCGTGGGCATCCTGCACGCGGCCAAGGCGGGCAAGCCTCTCATCCAGTTTTGGCTGGACCCGGACATCGGCCGCTCGGAGCCCATGCTTTTCGCCGACATCTACGCCCCGGCGGGCGGGATGGCCCGCTCGGAGGGCGAGCTTTGGGCCCTGATGCGTCGCTTCCTGGACGAGCCCGGCCAGGCCGAGGCCATGCGCCGCCGGTCGGATGACTTTCTCCGCTCGTTGCGTCTGGAGGAGTCGCGGACCCTGCGCGACATCGCCCTGGCCCTTGCGGGCCGGAAGGAGCAGGCATGCGCGTCCTGATGCTCTCCGACGGCGAGACCCGGGGCGGGGCCTCCACGGCGGCCGCGCGCGCGGCCCTGGGGCTTTGCCGCCTGGGCCACGAGGTGCTCCGGGTGGTGCGCTTCCCGGACCCCGGGTCGCATCCCTGGCGCACCGAGGTCCTGGAGACCCCCGCCGCGCTGGTGACGGACTGGGAGGCCCCCTTTCGGCCCGAGGCCAAGGCCCTGGTGCGGGACATGCTCACCACCGTCCTGCGCCGGTTCCGGCCCCAGGCGGTGAGCGTGCACAACCTGCACGGGGCCACCCGCCACGGCTGGTCGGTGGACCTGGTCGCGACCTGCGCCGAGGTCGCGCCCACGGTCTGGACCCTGCACGACCTCTGGTCCTGCACCGGCCGCTGCGCCTACACCGACGGCTGCGAACGCCATCTGACCGGCTGCGGGGAGGACTGCCCCTCCTGGCGCGTGTATCCGGCCTGCCCGCCCGGCGAGATCGCGGCCCGGCAGCGGGAGAAGCGCGGGGTGCCGGCGCGGTTCCCTGACCTGACGGCGGCCGCGCCCTCGGCCTGGCTGGCACGGACCGCCCGAAAAGGCCTCTGGGCCGGGCATCGCGTGGAGGCCCTGGCCAACGGCCTGGACCTGGACGTGTTCCGGCCCGTGGAGCGCGGCGAGGCCCGGCGCGCCCTGGGGCTTGAGCCCGACGGGCGGGTGCTGCTGGCCGCCTCGCTTCTCCTGGACGACCCGCGCAAGGGCGGCGATCTTCTGCTGCGGGCCCTGGATTTCCTGGACGAGCCCGTGACCCTGCTGCTCATGGGCGGCGGGAGCCTGACGGTGGCGAATCCCAAGGTCGCGGCGCGGCCCCTCGGCCTGGTGACCGACGACGCGGTGAAGACCCTGGCCTTCAGCGCGGCGGACGTGCTCCTGCACCCGGCCCGGGAGGACAACCTGCCGAACACCGTGGCCGAGGCCCTGGCCTGCGGCACGCCGGTGGCCGGGTTCGCCGTGGGCGGCGTGACGGAGATGCTTGCGGAAGGGGCCGGGAGCGTGGCCGGGGCCCTGACGCCCGAGGCCCTGGCCCTGGCCGTGCGGGAGGTGTTGGCACGCGACCCCGCCGAGGCCCGGGAGCGCTGCCGTTTCCTGGCCGAACGCCGCTACGACCTGCTGGGCCAGGCCCGGGCGCTGACGCGGTTGTTCGAGGAGACGGCCGAGGCCCGCGCGGATCAGGCGCGCCGGGCGGCCAGGCAGTAGACGGACCAGGTCTCCGGTCCCGGAGCCCTGCCGGTCATCCATTCCCCGTTTTCCAGGGCTTCGAGTCCGGCATCGGCGAGGAACTTCTTCAGTTCCGGCAGGAAGAAATAGCGCATGGAGTGCGTCTCGCGCACGGTCTCCCGACGCGTCCCGCCCTGTTCGGCGATGTCCACGCTGTAGCGAACGTGCACCACGCGGCGTTCCCGATCGTGTTCCGGCTCGCAGCGGCGGTGTACGGAGACGCGCTCGTCGGCCATGTCCTTGACGCGCGCCTCGGGCGGGGTCTGGAGCACGGCCGGGCCGTGCCAGAAGTCGAAGAGGAACAGGCCGCCCGGCCGGAGGTGGGCCGCGGCCGTGGCCAAGGCCGCCGCGACGTCCTCGTCCGTGGTCTGGTAGCTCATGACGTGGAACAGCGACGTCACGGCGTCGAAGCGCCGCCCCAGGTTCAGTTCCCGGATGTCGCCGCAGAGGAAGGAGCAGTCCGGACCGGCGGCGCGGGCCTTCGCCAGCATGCCCTCGGAGCGGTCCACGCCCGTGACCTCGAATCCCGAGGCGGCCAGGAGCGCGGCGTGCCGTCCCGTGCCGCAGCCCAGCTCCAGCAGGGTGCGGGCGTCGGGCCTCCGGCCGCGCAGCAGCCCGGCCGCGAAGGCGGCCTCGGCCGCGTAGTCCTTGTCCCGGTAGAGCAGGTCGTAATAGGCCGCGTAGAGCCCGAAGACGTCGTCGCTCATCCGCGCTCCAGCATGCGCCGGAGGCGGTCCGCCGAGATCTCGATCTGTTCGTCCGTGGCGCCCAGGCCGCTGGGCAGGTAGAAGCCGCGCCTGCCGATGCGCTCGGACACGGGGTGGCGGTCGCCCGCGAACAGGCCCATGCGCCTGAACACCGGCTGCTCGTGCAGGGGCCAGAAGAAGGGGCGCGTGCCCACGCCGTCCTCGGCCAGCCTGCGCATGGCCTCGTCGGCGTCGAAGGGAACGTCGTCGTCCAGGACCACGCCGAAGACCCAGTACAGGTTCTCGGCGTCCGGCGTGGCGGCCGGGGGCAGCAGCAATCCGGGCGTCCCGGCCAGGAGCCGCTGGTAGAGCGCGCCGATGGCCCGCTTGCGGACGATGGACTGGTCCAGGCGCTCCAGCTGGGCCACTCCGACGGCGGCCTGGAGGTTGCTCATGCGCAGGTTCCAGCCCAGCTCCTCGTGGATGAAGCGGCGTTTTTGGAAGCAGAGGTTGCGCAGGGAGCGGCAGCGTTCGGCCAGACGGTCGTCGTCGGTGAGGAGCATGCCGCCCTCGCCCGTGGTCACGAGCTTGTTGGGATAGAAGCTGAGGCAGCTGATGTCGCCCAGGCCGCCGCAGGGCGCGCCGCTGCAGGTCTGGCCGATGGCCTCGGCCGCGTCCTCGATGACCGCCAGGCCGTGTTTTTCGGCCAGGGGCAGGATGCCGCCCATGGGCGCGGGCAGGCCGAAGATGTGCACGGCCATGACGGCCTTGGTGCGCGGGGTGATGCGTTCGGCCACGGCCTCGGCGGTCATGTTCCAGGTGGCCGGGTCGCAGTCCGTGAGTACGGGCGTGGCCCCGGCGCGGACCACGGCCGAGGCGCAGGAGATGATGGTGTGGGCCGGGAGGATGACCTCGTCGCCCGGTCCCAGCCGGAGCGCCGCCACGGCGGCGTCCAGGGCCGCCGAGCCGTTGCACACGGCGATGGCGTGCCCGCGTCCCATGCGCCGGGCCAGGCCCTCCTCCAGGCGGGCCACGAAGGGACCCTCGGAGGATATCCAGCCCGTGCGGACGCATTCCAGGAGATAGCGCTCCTCGTTGCCGTCCAGCCGGGGCTCGTTCACGGGAATGAACGCCACGTCAGCCTCCGATGACGACCCGGCTCTCGTCCACGGCCGGGAACCGCCGCTTGTCGTTCTCGCCCGCGTAGGGGCCCTGCTTGACCTCGATGAGCTCGGACTCCTCCAGCATGGCGAAGCCGTGGCCGCCGCCGCAGAGCAGGATCACGTCGCCGGGAAGGAGCACGCGGCTCTCCAGGTAGGCGTCGCCGTCCTGGTAGAAGTCCACGCGGACCTTGCCGCTCTTCACGAAGAGCACCTCGTGGGTGAAGTGGACCTCGCGGGGCGCGGGGTTGTGCACGTGCGGGGGGATGGCGTGGCCCTTGCCGCGCTTCATGTAGGCCAGCTGCTGGGAGAACTCCGGCGGGGTGAAGAATTCGATGCCGTCCTTGCGGAAACCGGTCCGCAGGATGATGCCCAGGGTCTCGTTGTTCCAGGTGATCCGTTCGATCATCTCAGTTTCCTTCCCCAAACATGCGGTCGAGGCCGGCGGCCATTTCCGCGGCCTCGCGCCGGAAAAACTCCAGGGCGCGCCGCCCCATGTCCGCGCCGTCGCGCTCCAGCCGCTCCCGGGCTCCGGGCTCCAGCAGGCCGCAGCCCAGGCCCTCGCGGTCCACGAGCCCGGCGATGGAGACGTTGTCGTTGCACAGCACGGGCTTGCCGTGGCGGCAGATCCAGTAGAGCTTGCCCGAGGCCCGGCCGCAATGCCGATGGTTGTAGCTCCCGTTGTAGTAACTGACAACTCCGCCCCCGCAGTGGGCGTAAATCCAGCGGATTCGCGGCCCGCTCAGGAAATCCGTGTTCAGGACCACTTCGGCCCGGCCGCGGACGGCATCGCGCAGCCGCTCCAGTTCCCGGCCGCCCCAGCCGTTGACCAGCAGGGTCCAGGAGGGGAAGCCGCGCAGGAAGGCCTCCACGCTCTCCAACGTGGCGTGCTCGGGCTGGATGGAGCCGCTGAGCACCAGGGTGCGCGACCAGTCCGCGATGCCGGGAATGCCCGGGTCCTCCTGGCCGTAGTCCACGTCCGGCAGGCTGGCGTTGGGCAGGAGCAGGGCGTCGCCGAAGGCGAGGCCGGTGGCCTGCTCGTAGCCGCGCAGGCGGTCCTCGTCCTGGATCACGAGCCGGGCCCTGGCGGCGCGGAAGGCGCGCTCCAGGTCCGCCGCGTCGATCCGGCCGGGGTCGGGGATTTCGGTGGAGTAGAGATAGACCCGCGCGCCCAGGCTCGCGGCGGCGGCCGCCCCGCTCAGGAAGGACTTCTCGTCGAAGAAGACCGCGAAGCGCGGTCCCGGGCCGTCCAGGGCCTCCCGGAGCAGGGTCGGGACGTGGGCCGCGTCCGGGGAGCGGAACAGGTGCAGGTCCTCGAAGACCGCCTCGCTGGGATAGCGCCGGGCGATGAAGTCCAGCAGCTCCGGCCCCACCAGGCGCGGCTCCAGGCCATTGCGTTTCAGGTGCAGGGCGAAGGTGATCACGGGGTCGGACAGGGACCACCAGGGAAATTGGGCGACGAGGGCGGCGGGCATGGGAGTCGGGAATCCCCCTGTGCGGACGTTTTCTTGACGGCGCGAGTGCTGTCGGTCGATTGTAGCAAGTGTCGCGCCAGAGCCTCGGCTCGGCTGGACTTTTCCGGCCTGCCCGGACATTATGGGATGCCCTGGAGCAAAGGCAACCGGAAAAGGAGGGGCCCGGCGCATGGCGCGGATGCTCAACTTGGGATGCGGCAGGCGGTTCCACCCGGACTGGGTCAACGTGGATTTCCGCTCCAGCGGTCCCGGCGTGCTGGCCTGCGACCTCTCGCGCGGCCTCTGCTTCGCGGATCAGAGCTTCGACGTGGTCTACCACTCCCACGTGCTCGAACACTTTCCCAAACCCCAGGCCCCCGGCTTTTTGCGGGAATGCCTGCGCGTGCTCCGGCCCGGCGGCGTGCTGCGCTGCGCCGTGCCGGACCTGGAAACCATCGCCCGGCTCTATCTCCGGCTCCTGGAGGGCGCGTCGGCCGGGGATTCCACCAGCCGCGAGCGCTACGAGTGGATCATGCTCGAACTCCTCGACCAGATGGTCCGCGAGCGCTCGGGCGGGGAGATGCTGGCCCACTGGAAGCGCGAGCCCATGCCCGCCGAGGATTTCGTGATCGAACGCGTGGGTTCGGAGGTGCGCCGGGCCCTGGCGGCCGTGCGCGCGGCCAAGCGCGCCGCCCCGGCGGCCTGGACCCGGCCCACTGCGGCCGAGATCGGCGCGTTCCGGCTCTCGGGTGAGGCGCACCACTGGATGTACGACCGCTATTCCCTGGCCCGGCTCCTGGAGGAGGCGGGCTTCAAGGAGCCCCGGGTCCGCCGGGCCGACGAATCCGCGATCCCGGGGTTCAACGCCTTTCTCCTGGACATCGAGGCCGACGGCTCCACCCGCAAGCCCGACTCTCTGTTCATGGAGGCGTTCCGGCCATGAACGAGCTTCCCCGCATCGAACATTTCTGGATCGTGGAGGACGAACCGGCCGCCGCCATGGCCGCCCTGGGGCTGTCGCCGGAGCACGTGGCGGCCTGCGGCCGGGACGACGCCTCGGCCGAGGCCGGGCGTCTGGCCGCCCTGGGGCTGCCCGCGCCGGAGTTCGATCCGCGCCTGCCCGTGTTCCAGCAGGCGGCCCTGGCCGCCGGGGCCGTGACCGCGCCCTGCCCCTGGTGCGGCCGCCCCACGGCCTCGCGCGAGTCCTACTGCGTGTTCATCAACGCCTTCGACCAGCCGGTGTTCTACCGCTTCCAGTGTTGCGGCGAGTTCTTCCTCCTGGCGGCCAAGTCGCCCCAGGCCAAGATGGCGCTCTGGCTCCCCCGGGAGCGGGCCCTGGCCAGCTTCATCGAATACCGGCGCGCTCCGCACAACCACGACTACTACGGCCCGGGAAACTTCCAGGAGTGGTTCAAGCTCTATGCCACCCTGGCGGAGCGCGAGGCCGGGCTCGTGGAGGCCTACCGCGCGGCCGGGGGCGGGTCGCGCGCGGCCCTGGCCTGCGGCTTCGTCTTCAACCACGGCCACCACGTGAACGACGAAATCTCGGCCCTGCACTGGCTGGCCGGACGCGGCGGGCTTCGAAACCTGCCCCTGCTGGTCGGGCCCTTCGACTTCTTCCAGCTGGCGGACCTGTTCCCGGGCGAACTGGCCTCCGAGCCCCTGCGCGTCCCGGCCACGGGCCGGGAGACCCCGCCGGAGCTGTTCCGCCGGGTCCTCTCCGAAGGTCTGTTCGCCACCCGGCTGTCCTACCTCGGGCCGTTCCAGGAGGAGGCGGCCGCGCGGCTGCTGGCGTCGGCCCGACGGAAATGCGCGTCCGCGTTCCTGGCCCGGGTGGAGGAGTCGCGCCGCCACCGCCCCCTGGTCTGGATCACCCTGCGCAGCCACAATCGCGCTTGGCGCTCCCAGGCCGACGGCCTGGCCCAGGTCTGCAACGCCCTGGCCCGGGAGCATCCCGGCCTGGGGGTGGTTTTCGACGGACTGGAGCGGGAGCGGTCGGTGCTGGGGGACATCCTGCCCCGGCTGGAGCCCGGGGTCGCGGCCTACGATGGGCTGGGCACCACGGTCTTCGAGGCCCTGGCCTGGGCCTCGGCCACGGATTTCTTCATCGCGCCCCACGCCAACGGCACCATCTTCACGAGCATCGCCAACAAGCCCGGGGTGGCCCATTCGCACGAGGAGTGGGCCTTCCGCGAACCCTACTGCATCAGCCGCCGCGAGAACTGCGCCCTGGCCCTGCCCGTGACCGGGCGGACCATCCACGAGCCGGGCAAGGACGCCTTCGCCTCGGATTACGAACTGGATTGGCGCGAGGTGTTGGACGCGGCGCGTCGCCTCTGCGGCTGAATCAGGCCGCGATCCGCTCGCAGCGCAGCAGGAAGAGGCAGTAGACGAGCTGCCCCGGGTGGCGGCGCATGAGCTCCGCGGCCTCGGGGAAGAAGAGCACCCGTCCCGACAGCGTGGCGGGCAGCCGGTCCCAGACCCGCTCCATGAACGCGGCCGGGGAATAGTGCCGGGCGAAGGGCTCCTTCCAGGGGTCGTCGCGCCAGACGCGGTCCGCGCCGGGGTCGATAACCACTCGCTCCTGGTCGCAGTGCGGGCTGGTGACGTTGAAGTGGGTGTCTTCCAGGTAGAGCGGGGCGACGACCAGGCTGCCGCCGGGCCGCAGGATGCGCGCGGCCTCGGCCAGGAAGCGGGTGTCCGCGTCGCCCATGAAGCATTCGTAGGCGCAGTGCAGGGTGAGGGAGTCGGCGAAGCCGTCCGGCAGGCCGGTGGCCGTGGCGTCCGCGCCGATGCGCCTGCCCGCCACTCCCGGCGGGTAGGAGAGGTCCAGGCAGTAGGCCTCCACGCCCCGGGCGCCCAGGGCCCCGGCATAGGGGCTTCCGGCGGCGGCCACGTCCACCGCCACCTCTCCGGCCGTCGGCCGGGCCTCCCGGTTGGTCAGGTAGTGCTCCAGGCACTTCTCCAGGGCATACTGCCCATACGGCCGATAGAAATCCGCGACCTCGCGGAAGTCGTCCAGCCAGCGCTCGAAGTCCGCCGCGTCGATTCGGCTGTCCTCCACCCGGGCTCCCAGGGACGCCAGTTCGTCGCGCACGGCCCGGAACAGGGCCACGTTGCCCACCGGGTCCTGGAGGTGGTCGCGGAAGGACTGCCGCAGCCGGGGCGGACTCGCCTCGAAGGCGCGCAGCTGTTTTTCGATGCTCATGCGTTCTTCCCGCAGAGGGCGAACCAGCTGCTGGTGGGGGTCAGGCGGCGCAGCAGGCCGGGCCGGGGCGCGGGGCGCTCCAGCTCCGCCGGGTCGAAGGTCTCGTTCTCCATGCTGAAGACCGTGAACCCGGCCTCGGCCAGGAGGCGCAGCAGTTCGCGCCGGTCGAATTCGGTGTGGAAGAATGTCTCGCCGTCCCAGCTGGCGGTGATGAGCCTGCGACGGCGGGTGGAAGGCCACAGGCGGCCCAGGAAATATTCCAGGTGGGAGCGCGCGCTGGAGCGGTCCAGATAGGCCCGGTTGGGCGTGTCGAGCATGAGCAGTCCGCCCGGCTTGAGCACGCGGGCGGCCTCCCGGAGCCCGCCCAGGGGATCGAAGAGGTGCTCCAGGATGTCGGTGTAGTTGACCACCTCGAAGCTCGCGTCCGGGTAGGGCAGGGCCAGGGCGTTGGCCAGCTGGGCGTGGCCGTGGTCCAGGAACTCCTCCACGTAGGAGCGCACCGCGTCCACGCCGTGGTTCACGAATCCGGCCTCGGCGTACTCGATGGGAATGCCGTCGTTGCAGCGCCCGCCGCAGCCCACGTGCAGGACGAGGCCGCCGGAACTCCGGGGCCGGACGCGGCGCATGATCTTGCGGGCCTTCACCCGGACCTCGCGGCGCTGGTGCTCGTAGTCCGGGGAGGTCTCGTCGTCCTTCATGAACTCGGCCCGGCCCCGCTCGCAGCAGCCCGCCCGGAGCACGGTCCGCCGGAGGCGCTCCAGGTCGCGTTCCCAGTCCGCGTTGAAGGCCGCCCGGCCGAACAGACGATCCCAGGCCGTCGCGCGCGGCGGCTCCAGCCGGAGCAGCCGTTCGCGCGGGTAGGACAGGTGCTCCAGGTCCGGCGGATAGGCCGTGGGCGCGCGGTCCTCCACGAACAGGTCGTGGTAGCGGCCCAGGCTCGGGTAGACCCGGCCGCAGGCGGCGCAGGCCAGGGCCCCGTCCCCGCCGTCGGCCAGCCCGCCCAGGCAGGCCGGGCAGCGCAGCAGGGTGCGGTCGTTGGCGGCCGGGCTCATGCCTCGGCCTCCAGGCGGGGCAGGGCGTAGTCGAAATAGTCCTTTCGCAGCACCCAGTCGAGCAGCGCGGGGCTGTGGGACACGGCCGCGTTGTGGAACAGGTAGCCCTCGGCGTAGCCCTGGTGGATGTGGGCCAGCTCCGGCTCCTCGCGGCCCGGGCCGTGGTGGGCGGCGAGACTTCGGCTGAGGAGCTCCCCGGCGGCGGGCGGCGTGGGAACCGCGCCCAGGCGGCGGATGGCCGTGTAGGAGTCGCACACGCCCTGGTAGAAGAAGCGGGCGCGGAAGGCGTCCAGGGTCAGCCGCGGGGCCGGGATGCAGTGTTGCACCAGGGCCTTGGGCTCGTAGACGCAGAGGTGGCCCTGCTCGGCGATCTTCAGTGACAGGCCGGTCTCGCCGTCGCCCTGGAAATGCTGGAGCCGGGTCGGGATGCAGTCGGGGTGGAAGCCGCCCAGGTCGAAAAGGGTCCGGCGGCGCACGGCGTAGTTCAGGCCCCAGACGAAGTGCGGCTCCACCAGACGGCGTTCTTCGCCCATGTGGATCAGGCTCAGGGCCGGGCAGCTGGAGCCCCAGGGGTCCTCGCGCTGGAAATGGGCGAACCAGGGCGGCGGCTCCACGGCGAAGCGGCCCACGCTGGGGCCTCCGGCCAGGTGCACGCGCGGATCGTCGAAGGCCCCGGCCAGGGCCGAGAGCCAGCCCGGTTCGGCCAGGATGTCGTCGTCCACGAAGACGAGCAGGTCGCCCTTGGCCTCCAGGGCCCCCCGGTGCCGCCCGGAGAGCAGGCCGGGCTCGGGCTCGAGCAGGGAGCGGAAATTGGCGATGCCGGATTCGCGCATGGCCTGTTCCGAGAGGGCGGCGGTGGCGTCGGTGGAGCCGTTGTCCACCACCAGGACCTCGAAGGACTCGGCCGGGAAGTCCTGGCGGGCCAGGGACTCCAGGCATCCGGCCAGGAGCGCGGCCCGGTTCAGGGTCGGCACGATGACGCTGACGGCGATCATGCGGGTTCCTCGGCGAAGGAGGCCACCACCTCGGGCAGTTCCGCCAGCGGGTCGTCCGGCGGCTCGATGCCGAGCAGGTCGCGCATGCGCCGCGTGTCGGCCACGAAGCGGACCACCTCGGGCCCGCGCGGCGGCAAAATGCTCGTCTCCACCCGGCGGTCCGGCAGGCAGGCGGCCACGCGCCCGGCCAGCTCGCGCAGGCTGGTTCCCCGGCCCGAGCCGATGTTCACCGGCCCGTCCAGATCGAGTTGGGCGGCGCGCAGCAGGGCTTCGCAGGTCAGGCCCACGGGCACGAAGTCGATGACCTGCCCGCCGCCGTAGATGAGCAGGGGCTCGTCGGAGAGGGCCCGGGAGCAGAACAGCGGGATGACCCGGTCCTTGTCGCCCGGGCCGTAGACGTTGGCCATGCGCACCACCGAGACGCCCAGGCCCTGGGCCGCGAAGGCGCGGCAGTAGGCCTCGGCGGCCATCTTGCTGGCTCCGTAGGCGTTCTTCGGGGCCAGGGCCGCGCTTTCCGGGACCGGCAGGTCCTCGGGTTCGCCGTAGACCTCCCGCGAGGAGGCGACAACCACGCGGCGGGCGTTCGCGGCGGCCTTGAGCACGTTGAAGGTGCCCGCCACGTTGCTGGTGAAGGAGTAGTCGATGTCCGTCACCGAGCCGAGCACGTTGGACTGGGCCGCGAGATGAAAGACCGTCTCCGCCCCGTCCAGCAGGGCGCGCACGGCCTCGGGGTCGCGGATGTCGCCCCGGCTGAAGCGCACGCGCGGATCGCCGGGCAGGCAGGTTTCCGGCGGCCCGCCCCGGAACAGGTTGTCCAGGACGCGGACCTCCGTCACCCCGGGCTCGTCCAGCAAGCGGCGGACCAGATGGCGGCCGATGAAGCCCGTTCCGCCCGTGACCGCGGCGATCACGGCCGCCCCCGCGTGGCGGCCCATTCCCGGGCCCGGCGCACCAGGGCGGCGGACTCGTCGTACAGGCGGCGGTAGGTGCCGGTGTCGTGCAGGTCGCGGGCCCGCTGGTCGTGGCTGCGCACGGAGTAGAGGGTCTTGGGCAGGTGCAGGAAGCGCGCGCCGTTCATGGCGAAGCGCAGGTAGCATTCGTGGTCGTTGGCGATGTAGCCCTCGTCGTAGAAGCCGAGGCGCTCGTGAAGCTCGCGGCGGTAGAGCTTGGACACGCCGCAGAGGTACCAGTCGCAGAAGCTGGCGTCGAAACCGTAGTCCGGCAGGCGGAATTCGCGCAGGATGCGCCCGGCGTCGTCCACGATGAACATGTCGGAGTAGACGAAGTCCGCCTCGTCCCGGTCCAGGGGCGCGGCCAGGGTCGAGAGCATCTGCGGATGGCAGATGTCGTCGGAGGCCACGTAGGTGCAGTAGTCGCCGGTGCAGAGCCGGAAGCCCAGGTTGTAGGACGCGCCGTGCCCCAGCCGGGTCTCGTTCTCCACGATGACGAGCGAGCGGCCCTCCTGGGGATAGCGGAAGGCGCTGGTGCGGACGACCCCGCCCCCGGCGTCGCAGCCCGTGACGTGGCTGACCACGTCCTCGCGCACCGCGCGGGCGAACCCGCGCAGGACCTCGGAGGTGGCGTCCGGCGAGGGGTCGGCCACCACCACGATCTCCAGGTCCGGGTAGTCCTGGAAGAGGATCGAGTCCAGGCAGGCCCCGAGGTACTCGGCCTGGTTGTATGTGGGGACGACGACGGATATCTTCTTCTGCGTTTTGTCCATGTGCGAGTCCTAACGCGCTTCTGTCGTGATTGCCAGGCGTCGGGGCCCGGGCCGTGTCGGTCCGGCGACGCGCAGCGGGGTGTTTTCAAGAACGATGCCGAAACTCGCCTTTTCCCATCCCGAACCGCCACGGTCGCGGCGTCGGCTGTGGCCCGTGTTCCTGCCCCAGGCGGGCTGCCCCCACCGCTGCCTGTTCTGCGACCAGTCGGCCCAGACCGGCGCGGAGCCCGCCGACCCCGGGGACGTCCTGGAAATCCTCGCCTGTCGGCTGGAAAACGCGGCCGCGCGCGGGGAGGAGCCCTTCGAGGTGGGGTTCTACGGCGGCACGTTCACGGCCCTGCCGGACGGCTGGCCCGGGCGCTTCCTGGACCTGCTCCGGCCCTACCGGGCGGCGGGGCTCGTGCTCGGCGCGCGCTGCTCCACCCGGCCCGACGCCGTGAGCCTGGACGGCCTGCTGGACCTCAAGGCCCGGGGCCTGGACCTGGTGGAGCTGGGGATTCAAAGTTTTGACGATGGGGCCTTGGCCGCCTCGGGCCGGGGCTATTCCGGCGCAACGGCCCTGGAGGGCTGCGGCACCGTGCGCGCCGCCGGGCTGGGCCTGGGCGTGCAGCTCCTTCCCGGGCTGCCGGGCGACCGGCCGGGCCTCTTCCGCCGGGACGTGGCGGTCACGGCCCGGCTGCGGCCGGACTGCGCGCGGCTCTATCCCTGTCTCGTGCTGGAGGGCACCGGCCTGGCCCGGCTCTGGCGGCGCGGGGAATATGCGGCCTGGAGCGCGGGCCGGGCCCGCGCGGAGCTGTCCGTGGCCCTGACGCGGCTGTGGCGCGCCGGGGTGCCGGTGATCCGCCTGGGCGTGGCCCCGGAGGCCGGGCTGTCCGTGAGGATTCTGGCCGGTCCGGCGCATCCGGCCCTGGGCCAGCAGGTCCGCTCCCTGGCCCTCTGGGACCACGTGCGGCGCATGGCGGCCCGCCTGGGCCGCGCCCCGCGCGGCCTGCTCCTGCCCCCGCGCGCGGCGGGCGAGTTCTGGGGCCAGCGGCGCTCCCTGGCGCGGGCCTATGCCCGCCTGGGCCTGCGCGCGGACAACGTGCGGCCCGGGGGGCCGGACTTCGTCCTGGAATAGCCTAGCGCGAGCCCACGAAGAGGACCCGGGTGGGGCACAGCTCGTGGGCCTCCACCGCGCCGAAGCGCTTGCGCATGAGCCGCGCGATGGCCTCGGGGTTGTAGTCCGTGTGGATCGCGGGCGAATAGTTGGAGAGCACGAAGGGCTCGCTCTCATGGGGCCGCACGTACTCCAGGAGCAGGACGCGGCGGCAGAGCGCGTCGGCTTGGTCCAGCACCTGGTCCACGCTGCGGCCGAAGGTGAACACGAGGTGATGCACCAGGGCCAGGTAGGCGACCATGTCGAAGGCCCGGTCCGGCTTGGTGTAGCCGCGCAGGGCGGCCACGTCCTCGATGAAGGCCTGGATCGGCAGGTTCCGGTCGCGGGCGTGCAGGTAGAGCTTGTCCACCAGGCTCTCGGCGGTGTCCAGGCTCACGCAGGACACGCCGCGCAGCGCGGCCAGCAGGCTGAAGCGCCCCTTGTTGCAGCCCAGGTCCAGGAAGCTCTCCGGCCGGTGGCGGCCGATGAGGTCCACCACGAGCTGCTCCTTGCCCCCGCGCGGCTGGTCGTCGCGCAGATCGTCGGCCTGGTAGCGCTCGTTGTTCCAGCCCGCGTCCGAGTAGCCCACCGTCACGGAATCGAGCCAGCGGCGCGCGGCCGCCAGGAATCCCGGAACGTCCATGTCCCTGAAGCGTCGGAGGCCCTCCTCGCGCAGCGCGGCGGCGGATTCGGCCGCTTCGGGGGAGAGCAGGGGCCGGACGTCCTCCCAGGGGAGCAGGTCGTTGACGGTGTCGCGCATGAGCACGTTCTGCCGCGAGGCCACCAGGGCCAGGGGATGCACCCAGGATTGGAAGAATGACTCCAGGAAGGGCACGGAGAGGGTCGTGGCCTCCCTCGGGCCGATGGAGCAGAGGTCCACGAAGCGCGGGCGCGTGCCGTCGAAGAGCACGTTGCCCGTGTGGCAGTCCTGGAGGGAGTAGCCCTCGCTGGTGAGGAAGTCCCAGAAGTCCACGAAGAAGCGGGCCGCGTCCAGGTATTGCGAGAAGCTCCAGTTGGCCCGCGACTGGGGCAGCAGGCTCTTGTGCTCCAGGACCAGGCGCTCCGGGGTGTCCAGGTGCACGGAGGTCTCGATCAGGCCGTTGGCCGTGAGCCGCCCCAGCCGGGCGGTGTCGCGCGCCAGGTCGCGGAAGAATTCGAAATCCTGTTCCAGGATGGTTCGGAAGGTCCGGCCGCCCTCGAAGAATATCCGGCCCCGGTTGTCGCCCGCCTCGCCCTCGGGCCGGTGGTCCGCCACCCTCGGGCGGGAGCCGTCGCCGGAGTGCAGGCGCGCCCAGGCCTCGGGATCGAAGAACTCGTACTTCCAGAGGAAATACAGGTCGCAGCCCTCGGGCGCGAGGCCCGCGATGGTCTTCATCACCGAGAGGTAGTTGGCCGGGCTCACGGCGATGAGCGCGAAGCCGCCCCAGGAGGCCTGGGCCGGATGCTCCACCCGCAGACCCTGGAAGGATTTCTTGGCCGGGGCCACGTCCAGGAACCCGGTGGCCGCGCCCTCGGGCAGGAGGCGCAGGGCCAGGGCCCCCGAGGTGCCCGCGCCGTAGATCACGCCCTTCCGGTTTTCGAGCCCTCCGTTCAGGAAGGCTCCGGCGGCGGCGCGCGCGGCGTCCACGTCCACCACGTCCAGGTTGAAGCCCCGGGCGAAGGTCTCGTTGTAGTCCAGTCCGATGCAGTGGATGCGGTTCTTCATTGGGCCCGGCTCCCCGCCTCGTGGGCGCGTGAATGTTTTCCGGCCGCCGCATGGGGCGGCAGGCGGTCAGCCCCGGTGGGCGGGGCCGCCTCGTGGCGGCAGGCGGTCAGCGCCGGCAGCGCGGCCTGGATGCGTTCGCGGCGGAATCCCCGCTCGACGAGGCTGTCGGCCAGCGCGCCGTCGGGGTCCATGTCCATGATCAGGACCCAGGCCCCGGCCGGGTCGTCCGCGGGCCCCCATTCCTCCAGGTGGAAGCGGTAGGGGGTCTCGCTGATGATCTTCGGCCTGGGGCGCATGACCCGGCCCCAGGGGTCGACCTTGGCCACGTTGCCGTAGACGAAGTCGTTGGCCGTGGCCCGCAGGACCAGCTTTCCGCCCTGGGCCTCCATGCGGTCCAGGAAGGCCGACACGGCCCGGAAATGGGCGTCGAAGGGCGGGATCGAGGCCAGGGCCACCCAGGAGTGGCGGCGGCAGGACGGGCAGAAGAGCTGGTAGCTCCACTTCAGGTAGCCGACCCGTTCGGCCAGCTCCGCGCCGCAGTGGGGGCAGGCGGCCCGGCAGGAGCCCTCCCGGCCGTGTTCGTAGGCGAAGTCCAGCACCCGGGCCTGGTTGTTGTGGAAATGCGCGGTGTGCAGGCGGGCCAGTTCCTCGCGCAGGAACGGGAAGAATTCCTGGTCCGGGATGGCCGACATGTTGAAGTCGGGCGGAAAGGCCAGGTAGATGGCCTTGTTCATGGTCCGGGCGTGGGCCACGGGGTCGGCGACCAGGCCGCGCGCCGCGCAGTCGTCGTAGAGGGCCGTTCCCGGCACCGGCGTGGTCAGGGAGTAGTATTTGGGCAGTTCGTTGGTCTCGATGAGCAGGTCGATGGTCCGGCGCACGTCCTCCTCGGTCTCGTCGAGGTAGCCGAACATGACCGAGACGCCCCGGTTGATGCCCGCCTCCTGGGTGTCCAGGATGGCCTGGCGGTTCTGCCCGGCCGTGACGTGCTTGTTCATGCGCTGGAGCACCCGGTCGCTGCCGCTCTCCACGCCGTACTGGATTTCCTCGCAGCCCGCCCGTCGCATGAGGCGGAGGGTTTCGGCGTCGACCACGTTGGTGCGCAGGCCGCAGCCCCAGCGCAGTCCGATGTCGGATTCCATGTAGGCCCGGCAGAACTCCTGGATGCGGCGGCGGTTGGCCATGAAGGTCTCGTCACGGAAATTGATGAAGTCCAGGGAATGGGCGGCGTGGGTCGCGCGGATTTCCTCGATGACCTGCGGAATGGGGCGGATGCGGTAGCCCCGGATGGTGCTGTTGCAGTAATGGCAGCGGTTCGGGCAGCCCCGGCTGCCCATGAGGAAGATGGTCCGGTTTCCGGCCCGGCGGAAATAATCCTCGATGTCGAAGGCCGTCCAGTCCGGGACGAGGTTCACGGCCTTGAGGTCGATGGGTTTGCGGGGTTCGGTGTACAGGGGCTCCCCCCCGAGCCCGCGATGGAGGATGCCGGGCACCTCGTGGAACGGCCGCCCGTCGGCGTGGGCCAGGAGCAGGTCCTCCAGGGTGGCCTCGCCCTCGCCGACCACGCCCGCGTGGAAGTCCAGTTCCTGATAGAGGATCGCCCCGGAAAAGGCGCTCACGACGGGTCCGCCCAGGACGCGCAGGGCCTTGGGCTGGAGTTTCGCCGCGCGGTCCAGGAAGCGGGCGTAGGTGTCGATGTAGGTGAGCATGCCGCCGGTGCAGATGGCGTCGTATTCCCGTTCCGCGATGAGGGCCTCGAAATTCTTGTCCGTGAGCGAGCAGTGGGGCAGGTGCAGCTCGATGCGGGGGTGGTCGCGGAAATAGCCCGCCAGGTACAGCAGGCCCATGGGCGGCAGCTCACAGGGCTGGTCGTACAGCGGGGACAGGAGCAGCGCGCGGATTTTTCGGGAATGCATGGCCACGCCTCCTTGCGTGTCGCGCCGTGGCGCAACGGCTTCATGACGGTTGGCCGCGTGAAATACAAGAAGCATACCAGCGGCCAACGCCGAGCGTTTCCTCCTGGAGCGATATCCGCTTCTCATGCGCCTTTTCAACCGCGCCGAAAAGGGGTAACGTCGGAAAAACACGGCGCATTGCGTCGGGAGATTCCCGCATGAAGCGATTCTTCAGCCTTGTCGGACTGTTGATTCTTCTCGCCGCCCTGACGGGTTGCACCCAGGAAACCCAGAACAAGCTCAGCCGGGGCATCCAGAACTGGACCGGCGTGGACGGCGTGCTGGAAGTCTACGCGGGCAACGCCGTGGCCAAGCGCTTTCTCAGGATCGAGAAACTCTCCACGGCCGAGGCCACGGGCAAGTCCACGGACGCCAGGGCCTACCGCTACGGCTACGGCGTGCTGGACGCGAACCTGAACGGCCTGCCCGACCCGGACGAGAAGAAGGTCTATTTCGAGGTGAGCGAGTTCGCCACCTATGTCTTCTACGAGAACCCCAACCCCTCCAAGTAGGTCGTGCGCGAACTGATCCGGGCGGCTCGGGCCGCCACCATGAACGGGCCGGTCATCGAGGACGCGGCCGTGATCCACGACGGCGGGACGATCCTCGCCGTGGGGGCCTTTTCCGAGTTGGGCCGGGACTTCGACGGGCCGGTGCGCGACCTGGGGGACGCCACCCTGGCCCCGGCCGTGGTCAACGCCCACACCCATCTGGAACTCTGCCACCTCCACGGGCGCACCCGCGAGGGCCACGGCTTCGAGACCTGGGTGGAGCACCTGCTCTCCCTGCCGCTCTATGAGCCCGACGACGGCCGCATCTCGGCCGAGCTGGAGGCCCTCAAAAGCCTCGGCGTCGGGCTCGTGGCGGACATCTCCACCCGCAACGCAGCCAAAATGGCCGGGATTCTCGAAGATTCCGGCCTTTTTTTCGTCTCCTTCCACGAGGCCATCGGCGACGACCCGCCCCCGGCCCCGGCCGGGCCCCGCGGCCGGGGCCTGGAGTCCCTGGCCGGGCACAGCCTGTACACCACCCAGGCCCACGTCCTGCGCGCGGCCCGGGAGGCCGCCCGGAAGCGGGGTCTGCCCTTCTCCCTGCACTTGGCCGAGCATGAGGAGGAGGACGCCGTGGTCCGGGGCCTGCCGCACTCCTTCGCGGACCGGCTGCGCGCGCGCGGCCGCCTGCGCGGCTTCACCCCGCCGGGGGTGAGCCCGGTGGCCCACGCCGCGAGCCTCGGGCTCCTGGAGCCGGGCACCCTGGCGGTGCACTGCGCCCGCCTGGACAAGGAGGACATCCGTATCCTGGCCGCGTCCGGGAGCACGGTCTGCCTTTGCCCGCGTTCCAACGCCTACATCGGCTCGGGCCGGGCCCCCTGGGAGGATCTGTTCCGCGCGGGGGTGCCGCTCTGCTTCGGCACGGACAGCCTGGCCTCCAACCGCGACCTGAACCCCTGGAACGAGGCCCGCTACCTGCTGGCCCGCTTCCGGGAAGAACTGACGCTGACGGACCTGCTGGCCATGCTTACGCTGAACCCGGCGCGGGTCCTGGGCATGGAGGCCAGCCTGGGCAGCCTGGAGCCGGGCAAGGCCGCCCGCTTCAGCGTGGTGCCGAGTGATATCGAAACCCTGGCCGGGCCCCTGACCCGCCGGGAAAAGGGGGTGTAGCCCATGCAGTGGCGGCACAAGGATCTCCTGGACGTGTCCCAGCTCTCGGCCGACGAGGCCCGGCACGTCCTGGACACGGCCCGCTATTTCCGGGAGATCAACTCCCGGCCGGTGAAGAAGGTGCCGACCCTCAAGGGCCGCAGCGTGGTGCTCTTCTTCGCCGAACCGAGCACGCGCACCAAGACCTCCTTCGACGTGGCCGGAAAGCGGCTCTCGGCGGACACCTTTTCCCTGGCCAAGAGCGGCTCCAGCCTGTCCAAGGGCGAAAGCCTCAAGGACACGGCGCTCACGCTCCAGGCCATGAACCCGGACGCCATCGTCCTGCGCCACTCCGCGGGCGGCGCGGCCCAGTTCATGGCCGAGCGCCTGGAGTGCAGCGTGATCAACGCCGGAGACGGCCGCCACGCCCACCCGACCCAGGCCCTGCTGGACGCCTTCACGCTCACCGAGCGCTGGGGCGCGCTCAAGGGCCGCACCGTGCTCATCCTGGGCGACATCGCCCACAGCCGGGTGGCCCGCTCCAACGTCCTGCTGCTCAACCTCCTGGGCGCGCGGGTGCGGCTCTGCGGGCCGCGCACCCTCCTGCCCCCGGGCGTGGACACCTGGGAGGCCGAGGTCTTCTCCGACCTGGGCAAGGCCGTGCGCGGCGCGGACGCGGTCATGTGCCTGCGGCTCCAGCTGGAGCGCATGCAGGCCGGGCTGCTGCCGGACCTGCGGGAGTACTCGCGGACCTTCGGCCTGGGCGAGGGGCACATGGCCCAGGCCGCGCCGGACGCCCTGGTCCTGCACCCCGGGCCCATCAACCGGGGCGTGGAGATCGCCTCGGACCTGGCCGACTCCGGCCGCAGCATGATCCTGGATCAGGTGGCCTCGGGCGTGGCCGTGCGCATGGCCCTGCTGTTCCTCTACATGACCCGCAAGTCGGCCGAGTAGGAGGCTTCCATGTCAAGCGTGAGTCTGGTGGTCCGCAACGCGGTCTGGAAGAAAAAGAAGGTCGATCTGCTGGTGGCCCGCGGCCGCGTGGCCGCGCTCATCCCCTCGGCGCGCAAGACCCGGGTGGAGGCCGCCCAGGAGGTGGACGCCTCGGGCCTGCTGCTCCTGCCGAGCCTCACCGACTGCCACACGCACCTGCGCGAGCCGGGCTTCGAGTACAAGGAGGACATCGCCTCCGGCCTGGACGCCGCGGCCCACGGCGGCTTCGGCAACGTGCTCTGCATGGCCAACACCGATCCGGTGAACGACAACGCCACGGTCACCGAGCGCATGCTCGACCGGGCCCGTGCCGCCTGGCCCCACGGGCCGCGCCTGTACCCCATCGGCGCGCTCTCCCGGGGCCTGAAGGCCGAGGAGCTGGCGCCCATGGCCGAGCTGGCGGGCGCGGGCTGCGTGGCCTTCTCCAACGACGGCCTGCCCGTGCCCAGGGCCGAGTTCTTCCGCCGGGCCATGGAATACGCCTGGGACCAGGGCAAGGTGGTCATCGACCACTGCGAGGAGCCGAGCATGGCCCGGGGCGCGGGCATGAACGAGGGCGTGGTTTCGGGCCGCCTGGGCCTGCCCGCCCAGCCGGACGTGGCCGAGGCCGCCCAGGTGGCCCGCGACATCCTCCTGGCCGACTACCTGAAGATTCCCATCCACCTGGCGCACATCTCCTGCCGCCGCTCGGTGGAGCTCATCGCCTGGGCCAAGGAGCGCGGCGTGCCGGTCACGGCCGAGACCTGCCCGCACTACCTGACCCTCACCGAGGAGCGGGTGGAGGGCTATGACACCGCCGCCAAGGTCAACCCGCCGCTGCGCACCCGCGACGACGTGGAGGCCATGCTCCAGGCCCTGCGCACGGGCGTCATCGACATCCTGGCCACGGACCACGCCCCGCACGCGGCCCACGAGAAGGAAGTGGAGTTCGACCTCGCGCCCTGCGGCATTTCCGGCCTGGACACGGCCCTGTCCGTGACCTGGGGGCTGGTGGAAAAGAAGCTCCTGGCCCTCGACGACCTGGTGCGCGCCTGGAGCGAGGCCCCCTGCCGCGTCTTCGGCCTGCCCGAGAACCGCTTCCAGGCGGGCGATCCGGCCGACTTCCTGCTCTTCGATCCCACGGCGGCCTGGGAGGTCACGCCCGAGGCCATGCGCTCCAAGGGCAAGAACACCCCGCTGCTGGGAACCCGGTTGCGGGGGAGGGTGGCGGCGCATTTTCTTGGCGGGAAAAAAGTTGTATGACCCAGACCCAGCCGAACAACCGCTGAACGACCCCGCCAGGGGCCGGAGGAAGGAATGATCCAGCCGTTCAAGGACGCCGTCGGATACTGCAAGGCCATCATGCGCAATGGCCATGACGCATACATCATCAACGCCAAGCTCCAGAAGATGGTCCTGGACGCGGACCCCCGCGAACACGAGATCGACATCTGCACCGAGGCCGCTCTGGACGAGCTGCGCCGCCTCTTTCCCAAGATCAAGGAGTCCTCGGAGGAGGGCGTGGCCGGCGTGCTCAAGGAGGGCGGGACCGCGTTCCGCTTCCACCACGCCGACGTGAACGCCGGGGCCCACCCCGAGGAGTGCGTGGCCAAGCTCACCCCGCGCCTGCTCAAGGCCCTGGAGAAGCGCGGCGAGATCCCGCTCTCCTCGGTCTGCCCCTATATCCCCTCGGCCAAGGACGCCTTGGAGGACTTCGCCGAGTTCGGCGAGGGCGAGCTGCGCTTCAAGGGCATCCCGGACGAGACGCTCAAGCGCGACTACCTGCTGGCCGTGCGGGCCCTGCGCCTGGCCGCCAACTACAACCTGAAGATCGAGGCCAACACCTGGATGGCCATCCTGCGCGGCGCGCGTCGGGTGCTGGACTACGTCACGGTCACGGACCTGACCGACGAGTGGCGCAAGGTCGAGCCCGAAAACATGTGGCTCTTCGTGCAGCTGCTCTTCGACAGCCAGATCCTCCACGGGCTCATCCCCGAGCTGGCCGCCCTGTCCCGGGTCAAGCAGATCAAGAATCCGGAGGCGGGCGAGGAGGACGTGCTCTCGCACGTCATCGAGGTCATGCGCCGCTACCCCGAGGAACTGCCCTACGACTGGTACGGCACCGTGGCCTGCATGTTCCACGACGTGGGCAAGCTCTACACCGCCGAGTTCTACGACGGGCAGTGGTACTTCCTCCAGCACCACCACGTGGGCGCGAACATCACCCGCAAGATCCTCATGCGCCTGCGTTTCCCGGTGGAGGAGGTGGACCTCATCTGCGACCTGGTGCGCAACCACATGCGCCCGCACTTCATGCTCACGGACAAGGGCATCCGCCGTTTCAAGGCCTTCGACGAGTATCCCCGGGTCATCGAGATGGTCCGCGCGGACATCAAGGCCCGCAACGGCTCCTACCGCGAGCTCAACCACAACCTGAAGATGCTCGAGCGCGCCGACGTGCCCGAGGAGGCCCTGGAGCCGTTCCTCAACGGCAACGACATCATGAAGGTCACGGGCCTGAAGCCCGGCCCGGCCGTGGGCGTCATCCGCGAGGCCCTGCTCAAGGCCCAGATCGCGGGCGACGTGACCAACGTGGACGAGGCCAAGCAGTTCGTGAAGGCCTACAAGGAAAGCGAGAAGCTGCACTGATGCCGCGCGCGGTCCTGGTCACCGGCGGAGCCGGGTACATCGGCGGGCACGCCTGCAAGGCCCTGGCCCGCGCCGGATACCTGCCGGTCACCGTGGACGATCTCTCGGCCGGTCACGAGTGGGCCGTGAAGTGGGGCCCGCTCGTGCGCGCCGACGTGGCCGACCGCGCGGCCCTGGACGCCGTGTTCCGGGAGCACCGCCCCGAGGGCGTGCTGCACTTCGCGGCCCGCATCGAGGTGGGCGAGTCCATGCGCGACCCGGGCAAGTATTACGGCAACAACTGCGTGGCCAGCCTGCGCCTGCTGGAGGCCATGCGCGACCACGGCTGCCGGCGCATCGTCTTCTCCAGCACCTGCGCGGTCTACGGCGCGCCCCAACGCCTGCCCCTGACCGAGGACCACCCGCAGTGGCCGGTGAACACCTACGGCTGGAGCAAGTTCACCGTGGAGCGCATGCTGGAGGACTTCCACCGGGCCCACGGCATCGCCAACCTGCGGCTGCGCTACTTCAACGCCGCCGGGGCCGACCCGGACGCCGAACTGGGCGAGGAGCACGACCCCGAGACGCACCTCATCCCCCTGGTCCTGCGCGCGGCCGCCGGGCGGGGGGCCATCAGGGTCTTCGGGCGGGACTACGACACGCCCGACGGCACCTGCCTGCGCGACTACATCCACGTCACGGACCTGGCCCGGGCCCACGTCTCGGCCCTGAACCTCCTGGAGCAGGGCGGCTCGCAGGCCCTCAACCTGGGCGTGGGCAAGGGCTTCAGCGTGCGCGAGGTCCTGGATACGGCGGAGCGGGTCACGGGCCGGAGCATCCCCCAGGAGGACGCCCCGCGCCGCGAGGGCGACCCGGCCGCGCTCCTGGCCGAGCCCACGGCCGCCAAGCGGGCCCTGGACTGGGAGCCGGAGTACGGCCTGGAGGACATGATCGCCCACGCCTGGGCCTGGATGAACCGTTAGCGCAACACTTCCGGGTTGAGGCAGGTGGGCGGCGCGCCGCCCAGGAGCATGGCCAGGAGATTCCTCGCCGCCAGCAGGGCCATGTCCCGACGGGCGTCGAAGGTGGCCGAGCCCACGTGCGGCAGCAGGACCACGTTTTTCAGTTCCGCCAGACCCTCGGCCAGGCGCGGCTCGTTCTCGTAGACGTCCAGCCCGGCCCCGGCGATGACCCCCTGGCGCAGCGCCTCCGCGAGGTCGTCCTCCTTGACCACCGGGCCGCGCGCCGTGTTCACCAGGATGGCCGTGGGCTTCATGCGCCGCAGGGTTTCAGCCCGGAAGAGGTGGCGCGTGGACGGGGTCAGCGGGGCATGCACGCTGACGAAGTCCGAGCGGGCCAGCAGTTCCTCGAAGGGGACCAGCTCGGCCTTCAGTTCGCGCTCCAGGATTTCGTTCCGCCTTCCCGAGGAACTGGTGTAGAGTACGGGCATGTCGAAGCCCCGGGACATGCGGGCCATGGCCGTGCCGATGCGGCCCGCGCCCACGATGCCCAGCGTCCGACCGGTGACGTCCGCGCCGAGGAACTGCAGCGGGCCCCAGCCGGTCCAGGAGCCGGAGCGCATGACAGCGTCCGTCTCCACCACCCGGCGGGCGGCGGCCAGGAGCAGGGCCCAGGCCAGTTCGGCCGTGGCCGTGGTGAGCACGTCCGGGGTGTTGGACACCGGGATGCCCCGGCGGGTGGCCTCGGCCACGTCGATGTTGTCGAAGCCCACGGCGTAGTTGGCGTAGCCGCGCAGCTTCGGGGCCGCGTCGAGGAAGGCCGCGTCGATGCGTTCGGTGAGCAGGCCGATGACGCCCTCGGCGTCGGCCACGGCGGCCAGCAACTCGGCCCGGGTGAGCGGCCGGTCCTCGGGGTTTACCGCCACGTCGCAGGAGGCGGCCAGGAGATCCAGGCCCTCCCGGGGGAGGCGGCGGGTGACGTAGACTTTCGGACGGATTTCAGGCATGGGGCAGTCCTCCCGTCGGCAGTCTAGGGCGGACGCGCCCCGGGATCAAGCGGCGGACCTTGTCCCGCCATGCGCCGCGAGGCGTCGAAGAGGCCGTATTTCATGCTGAACCTGCTGGACCTGACCTTCTCCGAACTGGAGTCCTTTTTCGTCGAGGACCTCAAGGAGCCGCGCTTCCGCGCGGCCCAGGTCTGGCAGTGGCTCTGGCAGAAGGACGCCCGCGACTTCGCGGCCATGACCAACCTCTCCAAGGCCCTGCGCGACAAGCTGGCGGCCCGGGCGGCGGCGGCCTGGCCCGAGGTGGCCGACGTCCGCGCGAGCCGCGACGGGACCATCAAGTTCCTCCTGCGTCTGGGCGACGGCAAGCTCATCGAGTCCGTGCTCATCCCCAACGACAAGCTGGCCCGCTACACCCAGTGCCTGTCCACCCAGGTGGGCTGCGCCATGGCCTGCACCTTCTGCAACACCGGGCTCATGGGCTTCGAGCGCAACCTGACCCAGGGCGAGATATTGGGCCAGATCCTGGTGGGCCGGGCGCACCTGGCCGCCTCGGGCCTCGCGCCGCTGACCAACCTCGTGTTCATGGGCATGGGCGAGCCGCTGCTCAACCTGGACTGGCTGCTCAAGTCCCTGGCCACCTTGAACAGCGACACGGGCCTGAACATCTCCTGGCGGCGCACCACGGTCTCCAGCGTGGGCCTGCCCAAGGGGCTGGAAGTCCTCGGCGCTTCCGGGCTGGCCCTGCCCGCGATCTCCCTGCACGCGCCGACCCAGGAATTGCGGGCGCGGATCATGCCCAAGGCAGCCCGGATTCCCCTGGACGAGCTGCTGGCCGCCCTGGACCGCTACCCCATGAAGCCGCGCGAGCGGATCACCTTCGAATACCTCCTGCTGCGCGGGGTCAACGACTCCCCGGCCCACGCCCGGCAGCTGCACAAGCTTCTCTGCAACCGGCGCTGCAAGGTGAACCTCATCGCCTACAACGCCACCGAGGACTCGCCCTACGAGTCCCCGGACACGGACGCCGTGCTGGCCTTCGAGAAGGTCCTCTGGGACAAGGGCATGACCGCCACCATCCGGCGGAGCATGGGCACGGACATCAAGGCCGCCTGCGGCCAGCTGAAGGCCGAAAGCCTCCGGGAGTAGGCGTTCCGGCGGCATGGACAACCCGGTTCGAAGCGTTTATGTTTTCACGCCCGGCCGCGCGGGGAGCGGCCGGAGGGGGTTCTGATGGGACAGTACAATGTGGCCATTGTCGGCCTGGGCCGCGTGGGGGCGTTCTTCCTGGAGCGCCTGCTCAAGCACCGCAAGAACGGCGTGAACATCGCCGCCGTGGTGGAGATGCGCGACACGCCCGGCAAGATCCTGGCCCAGGACGAGGGCATCCCGGTGCTCTCCCTGGACGCCCTGGCGGACAACAGCGACGACCTGCATCTCGTGTTCGAATTGACCGGCAGCCTGAACGTGCGCGCCCAGCTCAAGAGCGACCTGGCCCTGGCCGGGAACCACCACACCATCGTGGTGCCCGAGGCCGTGGCCCACTTCATGTCCGTGCTCCTGGGCGAGGGCGCCCTTCCCGACGTGCACCCCGACAAAGGACTCTGACCTCCATGCTCACTCCCGATTTCGCCAAGATGAACGGCCTGGTGCCGGCCATCGCCCAGGACGCCGCCAGCGGCGAGGTCCTCATGATGGCCTACATGAACGAGGACTCCTGGAAAAAGACCCTGGAGACCGGCGAGGTCCATTACTGGAGCCGCAGCCGCAAGGAACTCTGGCACAAGGGCGGCACCTCGGGCCACGTGCAGAAGGTCCGTTCCATCCGCCTGGACTGCGACAACGACACCATCCTCCTGCTCGTCGAGCAGGTGGGCGGCGCGGCCTGCCATACCGGCTACCGCAGCTGCTTCTTCCGCGAACTCAAGGACGGCGCCGTCGCCGAATGCTGCCCCAAGGTCTTTGATCCCAAGGAGGTCTACAAATAGTGTCCAGCGAAAACCTGCTCAAGCTCGGCATCCCCAAGGGCTCCCTCCAGGAGGCCACGATCAAGCTGTTCGAGAAGTCCGGCTGGAAGATCCGCATGCACGCCCGGAACTACTTCCCGGAGATCAACGACAAGGAAATCAAGTGCAGCATGTGCCGGGCCCAGGAAATGTCCGTGTACGTCGAGTCCGGCGTGCTGGACGCGGGCCTCACCGGCAAGGACTGGATTCTGGAGAACAACTCCGACGTGGTCGTGGTCTCGGACCTGGTCTACTCCAAGGTCTCCAGCCGCCCGGCCAAGTGGGTGCTGGCGGTCAACGGCGCCTCGCCCTACAAACGGCCCGAGGACCTGGCCGGAAAGAAGATCGCCACCGAGCTGGTGAATTTCACCAAGGGCTACTTCGACTCCATCAACGTGCCCGTGGACGTGGCCTTCTCCTGGGGAGCCACCGAGGCCAAGGTGGTCGAGGGTCTGTGCGACGCCATCGTGGAGGTCACCGAGACCGGCACGACCATCCGGGCCAACGGCCTGCGGATCATCGCCGAGCTCATGCAGACCAACACCCGGCTCATCGCCAACAAGAAGGCCTGGGATGATCCCTGGAAGCGCCGCAAGATCGAGCACCTGAACCTGCTTTTGCAGGGCGCGCTGCGGGCCGAAAAGCTCGTGGGCCTGAAGATGAACATGCCCAAGGCCAAGATGGCCGAGGCCAAGAAGCTCCTGCCCAGCCTGACCTCGCCCACCGTGGCCGAGCTGGCCGACACCGACTGGCTCTCCGTGGAGATCGTGGTGGACGAGGCCATTGTCCGCGATCTCATCCCGCAGCTCAAGGAGCTGGGGGCCGAGGGCATCATCGAGTACCCCCTGAACAAGGTCATCTAGGTTCCGGCCGCGCGCCGGACCCTGTGCGCGAAAAAGGAAGGCCCGCCCCGGCATCCGGGGCGGGCCTTCTTCACACTCGGGCCGGGAGGCCTGTCCCGGAGGGGCGGATTCGTGACGCCGCCGGATCGCCTCCGGACGGCCGCCGTCGGCTTTCCGCCGCGCCGGCTGCCGGTGAAAACCGTTGCGCCGCAAGGGTCGAGACGGAAAACGGCCTGGTCTCGGCCGCTAGCCGCCCGGCATTGCGCGACTTTTCCCGGCGGCGCGGGAGCGCCCCCTGTAATCGCCCGGAATCACTAGAGCGAGTATGGGTTTACAGGGTTTCCCGGTCCTGCTATAAAGACACTCAGCCACCTGAACCTCGCCCGAATCGGGCACCCACTCCCACACACCGACATCGGCATTGAACTTGCTCCCTGGTTCAGGACGTTTCGGCGCACCGCGCCGTTCACATGCAACAGGAGATCTGTTTTGAACGTACGAGCCATACTGAATTTCACCCTGCTGCCCTTCATGGCGATCATGGTCATCAGCATGGGCTGGACCCTGCATCGCAAGAACGCCGAAATCTCCATGCTCGAGGAGAAATTGGTGGACAACGAATACAAGGGCGAGGCCCGCCAGTTCCTGGCCAACGTGCCGGTGAACCCGGGCTCCGGGACCCGCGAGGTCCAGCAGGTGACCGTGACCGCCTACAATCCCACCCACGATCAGACCGACGGCGACCCGCTCATCGCGGCCAGCATGCGCAAGGTCCGGCCCGGAACCGTGGCCGTGTCCCGCGACCTGTTCGACCAGGGTTGGGTCTTCGGCAAGAAGGTGCGCATCGAGGGTCTGGGGATCTTCGAGATCAACGACCTCATGAACCCCCGCCACACCAAGCGGGTGGACGTGTTCATGTGGGACGAGAAGGAGGCCCAGGCCTTCGGCAAGAAGCGCATCAAGGTGGCCCTGCTGCACATCTAGGACGGTTCGAGCGCGTGAGAAGAGAGGCGTCCCCGGCCGGGGGCGCCTCTCTTTTTTTCGGGACGGGCCTAGTTTCCGGGCAGGGCGCGCACGCGCTCTTCCAGATAGTCCACGATCTCGTCCGCGTCGCCCCAGGTGATGGAGGCCACGCTCCCCGCCCGGCCGCGGATGTCGTCCATGCTCAGGCCCGTGGCCTTGCGGATCATGAATTCGTCCACCTCGCCGCCGTCGCAGACCTTGCCGCAGCCCCCCAGGCTGCCCATGAACAGGTCGTCCACGACCACCGGTACGGCGATGCGCAGCATGCCCGCGCCGCACTCCTCGATCATCGGCTTGCCGGTCTCGCGCAGGACGCGGGCGAAGTGTCTCCCCGCCTCGAGGCAGACCTCGGCAGCGCCGTCCCCGCCGCCGCGAATGGCGGGGCACAGCTCGTTGGCCCAGACCGTGTTGGCGACCAGCGGCCGCCCCTGGGCGTCGTTGATGGACGGGTTCAGCCCGAAACGGGCATGGATCTCCTTCCCCACTGCCAGCCATTGCTCCATGCTCAAGATCTTCAGCATGGCTCCCCCCTTGATTCGCCTCTGGGCCTTGTCGACGCTCTCTCCCCGGAGTAGAATCGATATATTGCGTGGCCGTGAGCGACCGTAACCCGGCAGGAAGCCGGAGGCAAGCCGGTTTCGCCCGCCGAAGCCGACCAACCAAGGAAACCATGCCCCTGCCCCAGTCCCTGCACCAACGGTTTCGCCGCTTTAGTTTCGGCGTGCCCTGGAACCTCTTCCTCATCACCGCCGGATCGCTCCTGGTGGCCTTCGCGGTGAAGTCCCTGGCCGCGCCCTTCGGCCTGCTCACCGGCGGCATGTCCGGCCTGGGCCTGCTCTGCTTCTACCTCTTCCCCAAGCTTTCGGCCGGAGCCTGGTACTTCCTGCTCAACGTGCCGGTCTTCGTCCTGGGCTGGGTCTCGGTGAGCCGCCGCTTCATCCTCTACAGTCTCTACGGCATGGCCGCCGTGACCGTGTTCATCGAGGCCATCGACTACGTGGCCCCCATCCAGGACGTCTGGCTGGCGGTCATCGCCTGCGGCGCCTGCATGGGCCTGGGCATCGGCATGGCCATGCGCTCCCTGGGCTCCACCGGCGGCGTGGACATCCTGGCCGTGATGTGCAAGGAGCGCTTCAACATCTCCATCGGCACCTTCGACTTCTGGTTCAACATCGCCGTGTTCGCGGCCGGATTCTCCTTCCTGGAGCTGAACGTCATGCTCTACTCCCTGGCCATGACCCTGATCATCTCCATGGTCACGGACTACTGCCTGCGGGTCTTCGCCAACCGCGTCATGGTCCTGGTCATCTCGGAACGGCCCCGGGAGGTGCTGGAGGTGATCCTGCGCCAGCTGGACCGTGGGGCCACCGTGCTCTCCGGCCGGGGCGGCTACACCGGGCACGACAAGGAAGTGGTCCTGACCATGATCAACGGCATCCAGCTCAAGCGGCTGGAGGAACTGGTCTATTCCATCGACCCCAGGGCCTTCACCATCATGGGCTCGGGGTTTCACGTGCTCGGCGAGGGCTTCTCGCCGCGCAAGGTCTACTGAGGAGGGCGTCATGGAACCCAGGCAAGCGCGCGCGGCCAGACCCGTGGCCCTGCTGACGGACTTCGGACTTTCCGACCCCTACGTGGGCCAGATGCGGGGGGTGCTGGCCCGGCTGGCCCCGGCCGCCCCGGTGCTCGACCTGACCCACGGGGTGGCCCCCTTCAACCTGCCCCAGGCCGCCTATTTCCTCGCCGCCAGCGCCCCGCACTTCCCGGAGGACACGGTCTTCACCGCCGTGGTGGACCCCGGCGTGGGCACGGACCGCCGCATCGTGGCCCTGGAGCGGCGCGGGCAGATCTTCCTGGCCCCGGACAACGGCCTGCTCGGCTTGATCCTCACCGGCCAGGAGCCGGTGCGGGCCTTCGACCTGACTCCGGACGCCCTGGCCCTGGGCCGCTCCTCGGCCACCTTCCAGGGCCGCGACCTCATGGCCCCGCTGGCGGCCCGCCTGGCCCTGGGCGAGGCCCCCTCGGTGCTCGGCCTGGCCATGGACCCCTCCGGCCTGGAGCGCGGCGCCTGGAGCTCCCCGGTCTTCGCCGAGAAGCGGGTCGCGGCCAGCGTCCTGCACGTGGACCGTTTCGGCAACTGCGCCCTGAACCTGCGCGAGAACGCCGCCGTCCCGGCCCAGGGGCTGCGGCTCCTCCTGCCCGCGCCCAAGCCCCTGCGCCGGGTGCGGACCTACGCCGACCTGGCCCAGGGCGAGATCGGCCTGCTCTCCGGCAGCCAGGGATTCCTGGAGCTGGCGCTGTACATGGGCTCGGCCGCCCGCTCCCTGGGCATCAACCCGGGCGCGGAACTCACCCTGGCCTGGGACTGACGCATGCACCCGGCGCGCCGGTTCCTTCTGGCCCTGTCGTTCCTCACGCGGCTCTGGCCCGCGTCCGCCGCCCCGGCCGAGCCCGAGGACATGGCCGGCTGCCTGCCGTTCCTGCCCCTGGTGGGCATCGTGCTGGGACTCGTGGTCTGCCTGCCCTTCGGCCTCGGGTTGTTCGCGGGCAAGCCCTGGATCCAGGCTTGGCTGGCCGCGGGCCTCTCTCTCCTGTTGACCCGGGGCCTGCACCTGGACGGGCTGGCCGACGTGTCCGACGCGGTCACGACCCACATGGACCGGGAGCGTTTCTGGCGGGTGGTCAAGGACAGCCGCAGCGGGGCCTTCGGGGTCATGGCCCTGGTCCTGGCCCTGGTGGGGCAGGTGGTGCTGCTGGAGGCCCTGTTCGCCGCCGGGCGGCCCCTGGCGGCGGCCTGGGTCTTCTGCGCCGGGCGCTGCGCGGCCGTGGGCCTGGCCTACGCCGTCAAGGACCTGGCCCGGCCGGGCCTGGGCTCCCTGTTCATGGCCGGGGCCACGTTGGAGAACTGCCTGGCCGCCGTGGCCGTCACCGTGGCCGCCGGACTGATCCTGGCCCCCACCTGGGGGCTGCTCGCGGCCGTGGTCCTGCCGCCCCTGAGCGTCTATCCCCTGTATCGCCTGGCGCGGCTGGTGGACGGGGCCAACGGCGACTTTCTCGGCGCGGCCGTCGTGGTCGGCGAACTTGCCGCCGGGCTGGGCCTGGTCCTGGCGCTGTGATTTTCGTCCTCCGGGCTGTTGACATTCCCTCCCCAAAGAACTATTTGCCCTTCCCCGCACCGGGGAAGAGTGTTTCATTTCCATTTCGGAGGATGATTCGATGAACGCCGTCGCCACCGCGCGCAGCCTGATTTTCCGCCGCAGCAACCTGAACCACGGGCTGCACGCCGCCCTGACCCTTTTGAGCCTCGGCCTCTGGCTGCCCATCTGGGTCGCCATGTGCCTGTCCCACGAGGGCTGGAAGAGCGGGCACAACTGGACCCTGGCCGGGAAGACCTGCGTGGGCCTGTCGCGCATCGAGCGCCTCCAGCTGGAGCCCGAGCAGCTCCGGCGCATGGCCCACCGCTAGTTTCGCCCTTGGGCGAAAAAAAGCCGGGGAGAAGCCGCATGGCTTCTCCCCGGCTTTTTTTGTCCGGTTCCGCTATTCGCCCACGGTGCGGGCGCGGGTCTTGCCGCCCGAGACCACGACCATGTTGCGGCCGTTGTTCTTGGCGGTGTAGAGGGCCTGGTCGGCCTGGAGCAGCAGCTCCTTTTCCTTCTGCAGGCTGCCCACGCCCAGGGATGCCACCCCGATGCTCGCCGTGACCTGGAAGGACCCGGCCTCGGCCTCGAACTCCGACTCCTGGATGCGGGCGCGGATGCGCTCGGCCAGCTTGCGGGCGTCCTTCTGCGGGGTGTGCGGCAGGAGCACGGCGAATTCCTCGCCGCCGTAGCGGGCCGCGAAGTCCGTGGAGCGCAGGCTGTCCTGGAGGATCGCGCCGATGCGGCGCAGGACCTCGTCCCCGGCCAGGTGGCCGTGGGTGTCGTTGACCTTCTTGAAGTGGTCCACGTCGAGCATGAGCAGCGACAGGGGCAGGCGATAGCGCTGGTGGCGCTTGAGCTCCTGCACGAGCCGCTCGTCCAGGCTGCGGCGGTTGTGGATGCGGGTCAGGCCGTCGTGGTCCGCGCGCAGCTTGATCTCGCGGAAGGCCAGGGCGTTGCGCAGGGCCAGGCCGAGGTGGTTCACGGCCGCGTGCAGGGTCTGGATCTGGTCCTTGCCCAGGCTCACGGGCTGGTCGCTCTGCAGGGCGAGGCAGCCGTAATACTGGTTGCCCGCCTTGAGCGGCAGGGCCACCACCCGGCCCTGGGCCGGGGGCTCGGAGGACGCGTTCTCGGGACCGCAGACGTGCTGCACGGTGTAGGAGTGCACCTTGCCGCCCATGCGCGCGGCGCTCTCGAGCATGAATTCGGCCCAGGCCGCCTCGGCCGGGCCCTCCATGCGGCAGGAGAGGAAGATTTCAGCCGAGACCTTGTCGGTTTCGGCGTCGCGCTGCCAGAACACGGCGTTCAGCAGCCGCACCGGCAGGAGCATGCGGAAGTCCCTGCGGGCCGAGAGGAGCAGGGCGGAGGGCTCCAGCGTCTCGGTGGCGCTGGTCAGGACCTTGTTCAGGAACAGGAGCTGGTCGGTCTTGCGGGCCAGCAGTTCGCGCTCCAGGAAGATTTCCTCGGTCATGCGGTAGATGTCGGAGTAGAGGCTCGTGACCTCCTTTGCCCGGAACAGCGCGTCCTGGACCTTGGTGCGGGTGAGCGGGCTGCGCACCACGGTGAGGAAGCCTTCCTCCAGGACGGCCTCCATCTCCACCGGGGTCTCCGACTCCTCCTGGATGAGGATGCGCTGGGTGTCCTCCAGGCCCCGGAATCCCTCCCGGCTTTGCTCCGGGATGCTGTTCCAGACGCGCCAGGGAATCCAGGCCGCGGAAGGCGTTTCCGCTTCCTTCATGGTTCCGGCGCGGGGCAGGGCCTTGGGGGTGAAATTGCGCAGGAAAAAGCCCGGCCCCGTGGCTTCCTGGATCTGGGCGCGCTCGGTTTCGTTGAGCCCGAAGCCCCACATGAGTTCCGGCCTCTTGCCTCGCTTCATGACTGGTCTCCTTGCGGAAAAAGCTGCCGCTCCGGTTCCGCGAAGTGATTTATGCAAGAAGAAAGCCAGCCAAAAAACTTCCCGTCATCCTTGGATTTCACGTCGCGTCCCTGCCCGCGGCGTCGGAAATTTGAACCGTTCTCAACGGGCGAAACCCTTTGACAAAGCCCTTCAAGTAGGATTTGAACCGGGCATGAAAACCAAACGCATCTGGGGCACGCTCGACCCCTTCCTGGAGCCCGGGCCGGTCCTCGGCCGCCGGGTGGCCAACGCCCAGTTCCTGCGCTTCCTCCTGGAGGCCGACCCCTACGACGAATACCATTTCTTCCTGGCCGACCAGGGCCTGCGCGAGGGCCTGGCGGCCCAACTGGAGCGGCTCTTTCCGGCCCTCTGGGGCGCGGGGAGGCTGGTGCTCTCCGACCGCCGCCGCCTGCCCGGGGCCCTGGCCTCCACGGACTTCCACTGCTTCCACCAATCCGACTGCATCGTGCACCAGCCGAGCCTGGCCCGGGTGCGCAACGCGGCCTCGCGCCGGATATTCCCCATCACCGGCACGACCCATTCCCTGTCCTACGCCGACTATCCGATGCGCTTCCTGGGCCACCTCTGGCCCGGAACCACGGCCCGGGACTGCATCGTCTGCACCTCGCGCTGCGGCCTGGAGGCCGTGGAGCGCCAGTTCGCGGGCCTACGCCGGGGCCTGGGCCTGGACAGGGAGCGCTTTCCGGCCCCGCGCCTGGAGCGCATCCCCCTGGGCCTGGACCCGGACGAGTTCGTCGAGCCCTCGCGCCAGGGTCGGGAGCAGGCCCGGCTGGAGCTGGGGCTGCCCCAGGGCGCGGTGCTGACCCTGGTCTTCGGGCGCATCGCGCACTACTCCAAGATGGACCTTCTGCCCCTGCTGCGGGCCTTCCAGCGCCTCTTCGGCCAGGGCGCGGACCGCAACGGCATGGGGCTGGTCCTGGCGGGCTGGGTGGACGAGGGCGACGACTTCCCCCAGACCCTGCGCCGCCTGGCCGCCAACATCGGCCTGTCCCTGCACCTCTTCGAGCGGCCCGATGTCGGGCGCAAGGCCCTGCTCTACGAGGCCTGCGACATCTTCGCCTCCATCGCGGACAACCCCCAGGAGACCTTCGGCCTGACCATCCTGGAGGCCTCGGCCGCCGGACTGCCGGTGGTGGCCTCGGACTACGACGGCTACAAGGACCTCGTGGAGCACGGGACCACGGGCTGGCTCGTGCCCACCACCGGGCCGGCCGCCACGCCCGAGGCCGACCTCCTGGCCCCGCTCCTGCCGGACAACCAGTACCACCTGCTCCTGTCCCAGGGCCTGGCCGTGGACACGGCGGCCCTGGCCGGGGCCCTCGGCGGGCTCGCGGCCCAGCCTCGCCTGCGCCTGGACATGGGACGGGCCGGGCGGAAGCGGGCCCTGGAACAGTTCTCCTGGGCCGAGGTGATCCGCCGCCACGTGGCCCTCTGGGACGAACTGAACGCCCTGCCCGTGGACGAGGAGCGGGCCCGCGCCGCGCGCCACCCCCTGCACCCGGAGTTCGGCGGGCTGTTCGGGCACTACCCCACGCGCACCCTGGAGCCCGGCATGCTCCTCGCCGCCGGGCGCACGGGCCAGGCCTTCTATCGGGGCCAGGATTTCCCCCTGATCTACGCCGGGCTGGAGGGCCTCGTGGAGGAGGGCGCGCTGAAGACCCTCGTGTTCCTGGCCCGCAAACCCACGCCCGCCGGGGAGCTGGAGCGCCGCCTGGGCGAGAGCGCCGGTCTTTCGCCGGACCGGGCCCGCTACCTTCTGGTCTGGGCCCTGAAGCACGACCTGCTGGAATCCGCCGCATGACCACGGGCCGCGCCGTCCGCCAGCATACCGCCCTGCAGCGGCGCGGAGGCGCGGCGGGCGTGGCCCACATGCTGCACGAACGCCTGCCCGGCCTGGGCCTGCCCTCGTCCCTGAGCTTCGAGACCGCCGAGGAGCTCGGGGCCGAGGCCACGCCCGGGCCCCAGGCGGGCCTGGGCCTGCCGCCCGGAACCCTGCTCCTGCTCCATTCCAGCGTGGACTGGCCCGCGCTCCTGGCGGCCCTGCCCGGGGACCGGCCCCTGGCCCTGACCCTGCACGACGCGGGCCCGCTCACCGGCGGCTGCGCCTATCCCCTGGACTGCCCCGGCGCTGTGGCGGGCTGCGCCGAGCCCTGCCCGCGCGGCTTCGCCAAGGCCCCAGAGCGGCAAGAAATCCAACTCGGCCATCTGCGCCGCCTGCGGCCCGCGCTCATCGCGCCCTCGGCCTGGCTGGCCGGACTGGCCCGGGCCGTCCTGCCGGACCTGCACACGCAGGTGATTCCCAACGGCGTGCCCTGGCCCCCGGAGCCGGGCTCCAAAAGGGAGGCCCGGCGGGCCCTGGGCATCGCGCCCCAGGCCCGGGTGGTGGTCTTCGCGGCCCACGGCGGCACGGGCGCGGCCTACAAGTCCGGCCCGCGCTGGCCGGAGTACTGGCGGGAGCTCAAGCGCCGGGTTCCGGCGGCCCTGGGCTTCGCCGTGGGCGGGACCGAGACCCGCCGCGAGGGCGACCTTTCGCTCTGGCCCTATCTGGACCGCCCGCGCCTGGACCTCCTGCTCACGGCCGCCGACCTGCTCTTCTACCCGACCCTGGCCGACAACCATCCGCTCATCGTGCTGGAGGCCATGAGCCGGGCCACGCCCTGCGCGGCCTTCGCCGTGGGCGGCCTGCCGGAGCAGATCCGCGACGGCGAGACCGGGCTGCTCGTCCCGCCGGGCGAGGACGCGGCCCTGCTGGAGCGCGCGGCGGATCTCCTGGCCCACCCCTCGCGGACCCGCGATTTGGGCTTGGCGGCCTTCATTCAGGGCGCGCGGCGTTTCGACGCCGGGCGCATGGCCCGGGACTACGCCCGCCTGCTGGACGCCCCGGCCGCCTCCCGCTAGTCTGGGCGCATGCGTCCGACACTCTTCACCAACGCCGTCTTCATCACTTTGGAGGGCGACGCCCGCCACGGCTGCATGGCCGTGGAGGACGGCCGGATCACGGCCTTGGGCGCGCCGGAGGAGCTGGCCCCCCTGAAGGACCGGGGCTTCGTCCCCGTGGACCTGGGCGGCGGCTTCGCCCTGCCGGGCTTTCACGACTGCCATTCGCATATGATCCTTACCGGGATCATGGCCCTGGGCCTGGACCTTTCGGCCGCCCGAAGCCTGGAGGAGGTGCGCGACCGCGTGCGCGACGCGGCCCGGGCCCTGTCCCCCGGGGAATTCGTGCGCGGCTTTCTTCTGGAGGACCTCAACCTGCGCGACGGCCGCCCGCCGCTGCGGGCCGACCTGGACGCGGCCGCCCCGCGCAACCCCGTGCTCATCATCCATCCCACCTGCCACCGGGCCTTCCTGAACACGGCGGCGGTCGCGGCCCTGGGCCTGCCGCCGGACCTGCCGGGCCTGGACCTGGAGAACGGCGCGCCCACGGGCGTGGTCCGTGATCCCGGGGTGCTGACCCACGTGTTTCCGGCCATGATGCGCTCCATGAGCCGCGCCCACCTGGACGCGGCCTGCGCCGAGGCCGGGCGCCGGGCCCTGGCCGCCGGGCTCACCTCGGTGCAGAGCATGGAGGGCGGCGAGCTGACCCCGGGCTGCGCGCCCGTGCTCCTGGAGAACGCGGCCCGGCTGCCCCTGCGCGTGACCTGCTGGAACCAGGGCATGGACTTCAGCGAGACCGTGGCCCTGGGCCTGCCGCGCATCGGCGGCTGCATCTGCGCCGACGGCGAACTGGACGCCCGCACGGCCGCGCTCTTCGAACCCTATTCCGACGACCCCGACAACCGGGGCGCGCTGCTCTATGCTGACGAGCACATGGAGGGCTTCGTGCGCGAGGCCCATGGCCGGGGCCTGCAGATCGCCGTGCACTGCGAGTCCGAGCGCGCCATCGAGCAGGTCCTCGCGGCCCTGGAAAAGGCCCTGGCCGACGAGCCCCGGGCCGACCACCGCCACCGCATCGAGCATTTCGAACTGCCCGCCTGGGGCCAGATCGAGCGCATGGCACGGGCCGGGGTCACGGCCTCCATGCAGCCCGCCTTCCTGCCGGAGTTCCTGGAGGACGGCCGCCTGGAGCACAGCCTGGGGCTCTTCGGGCCGGAGCGGGTCCGGCGGCTGCATCCCTACCGGGCCATCCTGGACGCCGGGGTGCGGGTCTGCGGCGGCTCGGACAGCCCGGTGACGGGCTACAACCCGCTTTTCGGCATCCGCGCGGCGGCGGCCCACGGCTTCCCGGAGCAGTCCGCGAGCCTGCGCGAGGCCGTGGAGATGTTCACGGTCCAGGCCGCCCGGAGCGTGTTCCGGGAGAACGACCTAGGAACCCTGGCCGCGGGCAGGCTGGCGGATTTCGTGGTCCTGGACCGTGACATCCTGGCCGTCAGGCCGGAGGAGGTCCCGGGGATCAACGTGCGAAAGGTCTTCGTGGGCGGGGAGGAGCGCGGCGGGTGAGGCCGGTCCGCGCGCAACCGGAACGGAGCGGGGGAGGCGAAACGCCTCCCCCGTTTCTTGTTTTCTAGTCCAGGCCCTGGCCCGAGAGCCAGAGGTAGTAGAACCCGGCCTTGGGCGGCAGGGCCCAGGGGGCCTCGATGTTCACCAGGGCGGCCTTGGCCGCCGCCGGGCCGGTGGCCAGGTTGTAGGGGTTGTCGTCGGGCTGCTCGGCGCGGCGGTAGACCACCACCTCGGCCTCCTTGGGCAGCCCGGCCATCTCCCGGGCCTGGTCCAGGGCCTCGGGCAGGTAGGCGATGCCGTCCACCAGCCCCAGGTCGAGGGCTTGGCGGGCGGTGTACACCGAGGCCCCGGCCACCTGGCGGGCGGCCACGTCCGAGAGCTTGCGGCGCTCGCGCACCAGGGAGAGGAAGCGGTCGCCCATCTCCTGGACGATGGCCTGGAGCTGGGCCCGCTCGGCGGCGCTGTCCGCGCGGAAGGGCGAGGCCATGTCCTTGTTGGCCCCGGACTTGGAGACCTCCACGCCCACGCCGATCTTGTCCAGCAGGCCGTGGACCTTGGGCCGGTAGAAGACCGCGCCCACCGAGCCCGTGACCGTGGTGGGGTGGGCCAGGATGCGGTCGGCGGGCAGGGCCGCGTAGTAGCCGCCCGAGGCGGCCATGTCGAGGAGCGAGGCCAGGACCTTGGTCTTGGTCCGCTCCCGGTAGGCCGTGATCTCGTGGTAGAGCATGTCGCTGGCCGTGGCGCCGCCGCCGGGCGAGTCGATGGCCAGGACCACGGCCTTGATGTCCTTGTCCTTCTCGGCCAGCCGGAGCTGGCTGACCACGTCCTGGACCATGCTCGGCCGCGAGGAGAACATGCCCTCGCGGGGCTCGTCGCTGATGATCCCGCGCACGGGCAGGAGCAGGACCTTGCCCGAGGAGTCCGTGCCGTCGAGCACGTATTCCTTGAGCGGGTCGCCCCCGTCGGGGAAGAGCTTGAACTTGGGCGCGCAGGCGCAGACGAGCAGACTGGCCGCCAGGATGAGCAACAGGGGGATGCGTCGCATGGGTGCCTCCGGGGGACACCCTACACCGGCGGGCGCTTCCTCCGCAACGCCGTGGACAGCGCCGGGGCGATGCACTACAACGGCCACCGGAGAGAAAGGAGAAAAACCATGCGCAAGCTGCTTATCATGCTCACCCACCGCTGGGCCATCGCCTCCGCCAACGTGGTCATCGTGCTCATGGCCCTGCAGGGAACCTGGGACATCATCGGGCATTTCAAGTTCCTCGAAACCCATCAGGAGGCCATCGAGCTCGGGCTGGACGGCCTGGGCACCATTTTCGTGGCCTTCGGCGTGGCCCTGGAGGAGCGCGAGGGGCTCATGCGCTTCCTGAAGCTCTATCCCGCCCGCTTCACGCCCCAGGAACACTTCGTGGACGAGCAGTGCCACTATCACGGCCTGAGCATCCTGCTCATCGGCCTGTTCATGGAGGTGCTCGTGTTCCTCATCCGCATGCCGGACCTGAACACCGTGGACTTCGACCCGGCCCTGCTGGTGGGGGCCACGGTGCTGAACGTGTTCGGCGCGGTTCTCCTGGCGCGGCTCTCCTGGCTGCTGGCCCGGCCGGGGGACGCGGAGGCGGCGTGATCCGGCCCCTGGCGGACAAGGCGGCCCTGCGGCGGGAGATGCTCGCCCGGCGGGCGGCCCTGGACGGGGCCGAGGTGGCCCGG
This sequence comes from Desulfovibrio aminophilus, assembly GCF_023660105.1. NCBI lineage: Bacteria > Pseudomonadati > Thermodesulfobacteriota > Desulfovibrionia > Desulfovibrionales > Desulfovibrionaceae > Desulfovibrio > Desulfovibrio aminophilus. The sequence continues at coordinate 68,307 of NZ_JAMHGA010000007.1, forward strand.
GCCTCCCTGGCCGCGGCCGCGCGGGTTCGCGAACTGGACCGCTGGAGCGCGGCCGCCGAGGTCCTGGCCTATTGGCCCACGAAGAACGAGATCGACACCCGGCCCCTGGTGGCCGAGCTGTGGGGCCGGGGCGCGCGGGTGCTCCTGCCGCGCTGCCGCCAAGGCGAGCCCGGCCTGGCCGACCTGGCCTGCGTGGTGTGCGAGGCCGATCTGGTCCCGGGCGCGTTTTCCCTGCTGGAGCCGGGACCGGGCTGCGCCCTGGCTTCCGACGCCGCGCCGGACCTTGTCCTTGTCCCCGGCCTGGCCTTCGATCGCAAGGGCCGCCGCCTGGGCTTCGGCGGGGGCTATTACGACAGGATTCTGGCCCGGCCCGGCATGGACGGGGCCCTGGTGGTGGGCCTGGCCCACGCATTCCAACTGCTGCCGGAGCTGCCCGCGGACCCCTGGGACCGGCCCGTGGACGTGCTCTGCGCGGACGGGGAAACACTGTGGTTCAAGTAGCGTTCGTTCCCTTCGCCTTTCCCGGGGTGTTTTCGGTGAGCGCGGTGTTCACCTCCCGCCTGGGCGGGGCCAGCCGGGGGCCTTTCGCCGCCTCCAATCTCTCCTTCGACGTGGGCGACGAGCCCTCGGCCGTCGCGGCCAACCGCCTGGAGCTGCGCGAGCGCCTGGGCTTCGGGACCTGGACCGAGTGCCGCCAGGTGCACGGCGAAACCCTGCTCCTGGACCCCGAGCCCGGGAGCTTGGAAGAGCCGGGAACCCGGGAGGCCGACGCCCTGGCCACGGCCCGGCCGGGGCAGGCCCTGGTGATCAAGACCGCCGACTGCCAGCCGATCCTCTTCGCGCACACGAGCGGGAAGTACATCGCCGCCGTGCATGCGGGCTGGCGCGGCAATCGGATGAACCTGCCGGGTTCGGCCGCGCGCCGCTTCTGCGAGGCCTACGGCCTCGAACCCCGCGACGTGCTCGCCGTGCGCGGGCCGAGCCTGGGCCCGGCCGCCGCCGAGTTCACCAATTTTCATGACGAGTTCGGGCCTGAATTCGTGGACTACTACGATCCGGCCGCAAAGACCGTGGACCTCTGGCGTCTGACCCGGGACCAGCTCATCGGGGCCGGGCTCCTGCCGGAGAACGTCTTCGGCCTGGAGATGTGCACCCGGACCATGCGCGACGAGTTCTTCTCCTACCGCCGCAACCCGACCACCGGCCGCCAGGCCGGGATCATCTGGATTCGCCCGTAGGGATCGCTCAGGACGCTGGATAGCTCTCCCGGCGGGTCTTGTTCTTGATGGGCCCGCCCCAGATCTTGGAGTTGGGCACCGTGACCACCTCGGCCTCGGTGAGGATCACGGTCATGGTTACGGTGATCTCCCGCACCACGCCGTCCACGCCACCGGCCGAAACCGTATCGCCCACGCCGAAGGGCCGGTAGACCATGAGCAGGATGCCCGCGGCCAGGTTGCCCAGGGCGTCCTTGGCCGCGAAGCCGAGCACGAAGCCGGTGACCGACAGCCCGGCGATGAATCCGGCCACGTCGAAGCCCAGGGTGCCCAGGACCACGGCCAGGAGCATGAGCCAGAGCGCGGCCGAGAGGGCCCGCCGGGCGAAGGCCGTGAGCGTGGGGTCGAGATTGGCCCTGGCCATGGCCCGGGACAGGGCGGCCCCGGCCAGGCGCACGGCCAGCCAACCCGCCACGAGGATGACCGCCGCCCGGATCCAGGCGGGCGCGCCGCTCATGAAGCCCATGGGAATGTCCATCATCTCCTCCTTGCGCGTTCAGTGCGTGGTTTCAGTGGGTTCGGCCGGACCCTCCGGCAGGCCCCGCAGCACGAGCCAGCCCAGAAGCCCGGCGGCCAGGGAGGCGGCCAGCACGGCGGTCTTGGCCAGGGCCTCGGCCCCGGGATCGTCGAAGGCCAGACCGGCGATGAAGATGGACATGGTGAAGCCGATGCCCGCCAGGCAGCCCGCGCCCAGGAAGTGACGGGCCGTGGTTCCGGCGGGGGCCGCCGCGAGGCCCGCGCGCGTCAGGGCCAGGGCCGTGAGCGCCACGCCCACGGGCTTGCCCAGGAGCAGTCCGGCCAGGATGCCCAGGGACAGGGGCTGGGCCAGGGCGCGGCCCATGTCGCCGGAGAGGTCCACCCCGGCGTTGGCCAGGGCGAAGAGGGGCATGACCGCCAGGGCCATCCAGGGATGCAGGCGGGCCTCCAGGCGCTGCAGGGGCGTCTCGGCGTCGCGCCCGGCCCGGCGCAGGTCCAGGAGGATTTTGTGCCGCCGGGGATTGGCCAGCATGCCCTGGCCTCTACGGTTGGCTTGGCGGAAATCTTCAATCAGGTCGCGTACCCTGCCGACGTAGGTTCCGCCGCCCAGGCGCGGCCGGGCCGGGATGGTCATGGCCGCCAGAACTCCGGCCACGGTGGCGTGGACCCCGGACTTGAGGAAGGCCAGCCAGAGGGCGCAGCCCAGGACGAGGTAGACTCCGCTGGCGCGCACGCCCAGGGCGTTGGCCCCGGCCATGCAAAGCAGCAGGAGCAGGCCCAGGCCGAGGAAGGTCCAGTGGATGGTTCCGGTGTAGAACAGGGCGATGACCAGCACCGCGCCGATGTCGTCCACGATGGCCACGGCCGTGAGAAATATCTTGAGCGTCGCCGGGACGCGGCGGCCGAGCAGGGAGAGCACGCCCAGGGCGAAGGCGATGTCCGTGGCCATGGGCACGCCCCATCCGTCCGCGTGCGGGGAGCCCTGATTGCAGGTCCAGAAGAGCGCGGCCGGGACGAGCATGCCGCCCACGGCCGAGGCGATGGGCAGGAGGGCCTGCCGGGGCGAGGCCAGTTCGCCCGCCAGGAACTCGCGCTTGATTTCCAGGCCCACCACGAAGAAGAACATGGCCATGATCCCGTCGTTGATCCAGAGCAGCAGCGGCTTGGCCAGCAGCGCGCCGCCCAGGCCGACGCTCAGGGGCATGGCCCAGAGCGCATGGTAGCCTTCGGCCCAGGGCGAGTTGGCCCAGACGAGCGCCGCGATGGTGGCCGCCACCAGGAGCAGGCCGCTGGACGCGGAGGTGTGGAAGAACCTCTGGAACGGGGAGAGGATGGTGTCGATGGGCTCGCGGAACAGGGGACGCATGCTGGAATAATGCGTCGAAGCGGGGGCCACGGCAAGCGTTTTCGGAATTCAGACGAGGCGCAGGGGCGGACGGCCCTCCTCGGCGGGCGCGGCGCGGCCCACGACAACGGCCAGATCCCCGGCCTCCAGGAGCATGGCCCGGGCCTGTTCCAGCCGGTCTTCGGGCACGCCCAGGAGCAGGCCGCCCGAGGTCTGGGCGTCGAAGATCAGGTCCGCCGACAGGGGGTCCAGGCCCGGCGCGACCTCGGTGAACGGGGCGTAGTGCCTGCGGTTGCAGAGGCTGCCCGCGGGCATGAGGCCCATGCCCGCCAGTTTCCGCACCGGGTCCAGGAAGGGGGCGTCGGCCACGCGCAGCTCCACGGCCAGGCGCGAGGAGCGGGCCATCTCCAGGGCGTGGCCGCCCAGGCCGAAGCCGGTGACGTCCGTGGCCGCGACGAGCCCCAGCTCGCGGATGACCCGGGCCCCGGCGGCGTTCAGCCGGGAGCACCAGCGCACGATGGTCCGTTCGAACTCGGCGCAGCCCTCCCAGTCGGCCTTGACCGCCGTGGCCAGCACGCCGATGCCCAGGGGCTTGGTCAGGACGAGCAGGTCGCCGGGCCGCAGGCCGCCCTTGATGGCCACCTGCCCGGGGTCCACGGCCCCGGACACGGCCAGGCCGTATTTCAGTTCCTCGTCGGCCACGCTGTGGCCCCCGGCCGGGGCCGCCCCGGCCTCCAGCACCTGGTCGCGGCCGCCGCGCAGGATGTCCTGGAGCACCCAGGAGGGCATCTTGCCCTGGGGGAAGCAGACGATGTTCATGGCCGACCAGGGTTCGCCGCCCATGGCGTAGACGTCGGAGAGGGAGTTGGCCGCCGCGATGCGGCCGAATTCGTAGGGATCGTTCACCAAGGGCGTGAGGAAGTCCACGGTCTGGACCAGGGCCTTGCCCGGGGGGAACGAAAGGACGCAGGCGTCCTCATGCTCTCCTCCTGCTCCGGCGAGGATGCGTGGGTCAGGGCTCTTGGACAGCCCGGCGAGCGCTTCCTCCAGATCCCCGGGAGGAATCTTGGCGGCTCAACCCGCCGCGCGGACGCTGCGGACCAGATCGTACCTGGGCATGCCCTGCTCCTTGGTGCTGTTCACGTGGACGGCGGGCGGAGCCGGACGCCCCGCCCGCCTTTTCATCAATTGGAAGGCGGCGAAGCCGCTCAGCCCGCGACCTCGTACCCGGCCTTCGTGATCTTGTCCTTGATGGTGGCCGCGTCCACGGGGCTGACCTCCTCGTAGGTCACTTCGCCCGTGGCCAGGTTCACCTTCACGTTCCTGATGCCCTCGGTGGTTTCCAGGGTCTTGGTCACGGTCCCGGCGCAATGGCCGCAGCTCATGCCCTTGACCACGATCTTCTTCTCGGCCATGCGTGCATCCTCCTATTGGTCCCCGGGGCGGAAGAACCGCAGCCGCAGGGCGTTGCTGACCACGAAAACCGAACTGAGCGCCATGGCCGTGCCCGCGATCATGGGCGAGAGCGTGGGACCGCCGAAGGCGTGCAGGACTCCGGCCGCCACCGGGATGCCCACGGTGTTGAAGGCGAAGGCCCAGAACAGGTTCTGGCGGATGTTGCGCAGGGTCGCCCGGCTCAGGCCCAGGGCGGTGAGCACGCCGCGCAGATCGCCCGTCATGAGCACAATGTCGCCGGATTCCACGGCCACGTCAATGCCCGAGCCCATGGCCACGCCCAAATCCGCGCGGGCCAAGGCCGGGGCGTCGTTGATGCCGTCTCCGGCCATGGCCGTGACCAGGCCGCGCTGTTGCAGCTTCTCGATCTCGGCGGCCTTGCGGTCCGGCAGGACCCCGGCCACCACCTCGTCGATGCCCGCCTCGCGCGCCACGGCCCGGGCCGTGGCCTCGTCGTCGCCGGTGAGCATGACCACCGCGAGGCCCAGGGCCTTGAGCCGGGCCACCACCTCGGGGGCCTCGTCCTTGAGCTTGTCGGCCACGGCCAGCACGGCGGCCGCCCGGCCGTCCACGGCCAGATGCAGGGCGGTGCGGGCCTGGGCCGAGAAGCGCGTGGCCAGGGCGTCCATCTCCGGCGGGATCGCGGCCCCGGCCTCGGCGAGCAGGGCGCGGTTGCCGAGCAGGAGGTCGCGGCCCGCCACCCGGACGCGTACGCCCCGGCCCGTGACCGACTCGAAGGACTCCGGCTCGGAGAGGGCCGCGCCGCGCGCCTGGGCCGAGGCGGTCACGGCCTTGGCCAGGGGGTGCTCGGAGAGGCTTTCGGCCGAGCCCGCCAGGGCCAGGGCTTCGGCCTCGGAAAGGCCTGCTCCGGGCAGGATTTCCAGGTCCGTGAGTTCGGGCTTGCCGTGGGTCAGGGTGCCGGTCTTGTCGAAGACCACGGCCGTGATCTCCCCGGCCTTCTGCAGGGCCCCGCCGCTCTTGATGAGCACGCCGAGCTGCGCGCCCCGGCCCGTGCCGACCATGATCGAGGTGGGCACGGCCAGGCCCATGGCGCAGGGGCAGGCGATGACCATGACGGCCACGAAGACGCGCAGGGAGAAGGCGAATCCGGCCCCGGAGAAATACCAGCCGAGGAAGGCCAGGGCGGCCACGGCCATGACCGCGGGCACGAAATAGTAGGACACGCGGTCGGCCAGGTTGGCGATGGGGGCCTTGGAGCCCTGGGCCTCCTGCACGAGGCGCACGATGCGGGCCAGCATGGTGTCCTGGCCCACGCGCTCGGCGCGCAGGGTGAGCGCGCCGGTGGTGTTCAGGGTGCCGCCCACCACGGCGTCGCCCTCGGTCCGGGCCACGGGCAGGGGTTCGCCGGTGAGCATGGACTCGTCGATGCGCGTGGAACCCTTGAGGATGCGGGCGTCCACGGGGATGCGCTCGCCGGGTTTGACCAGGAGTTCGTCGCCGGGCTCCAGCTCGTCCACCGGCGCCTCCACCTGCGCGCCGTCCCGCAGCAGGGTGGCCGTGCGCGGGGCCAGGTCCATGAGCGCGCGCACCGCGTCGGTGGTCTTCAGCTTGGAGCGGGCCTCCAGGTACTTGCCCAGGGAGATGAGCGTGACGAGCACGGCAGCGGACTCGAAATAGAGGTCGTGGGCCAGTTCGTGACGGCCCAGGGCGATCTCCAGGGTGTTCCAGAGGCTGTAGAGGAAGGCCGCCCCCGTGCCCAGGGCCACCAGGGAGTCCATGCTCGGGGCCCGGCGGAGCAGGGCCGGGATGCCGAAGCGGTAGAAGTTGCGGCCGATCCAGAGCACCGGCGCGGTGAGCGCGGCCTGGACCAGGGCGAATGTCAGGGGCGCGCTGTCCGGGGCCAGGAAGGCGGGCAGCGTCAGGCCCATCATGTGGCCCATGGAGAGGAGGAACACGGGCAGGGCCAGGGCGAAGGCCGGAATCAGGGCCCGTCCCTGGGCGCGCACCCGTTCGAGGGTTTCCTGGCGGTGTTTCTCGAAGTCCGAGGCCCCGGCCAGGGTCTCCGTGCCGTAGCCCGCCTCGCGGATGGCCTCGCGGATGGCCCGGGGGCCGACGGCCGCCGGATCATAGAGGATGCTCGCGGTCTCGGCGGCGAGGTTGACCTGGGCCGAGGCCACGCCGGGCAGGGCGGCCGTCACCCGTTCCACGCGGGCGGAGCAGGCCGCGCAGTGCATGCCCGTGACGCGCAGGTCGAGGCGGCTTTCGGCCGGGGCGAACTCCAGGCCGTAGCCCATGTCCTCCACGGCGGCCTTGATCTCTTCGGGCCGGAGCGCGGCGGGGTCCCAGCTCACGTCCAGGCTTTCGGCGGCGAGGTTGACCTGGGCCGAGGCCACGCCGGGCAGGGCGGCCACTCCCCGTTCCACGCGGGCGGAGCAGGCCGCGCAGTGCATGCCCGTGACGCGGGCGCGTTGTTTCTGCGTTTCCATCGCCCCTGGATAAGTCCCGCTTCGGGAAGTGTCAATGAGATCGATTGTCGCTCTCAATGATGGAAGAAAAAAAGGGGGGCCGAAGCCCCCCTTCGCGTGTGTCGCGGCGATGCTCAGGCCGTGGCGGCCAGCCCGCTTCCGCTGGTGTCGCCGAAGAGGGAGTACATGGCCGAGTCGGCCTGCTCCCTGTAGGCCGAGAGGGCCTTCATGAAGAGGTTGCCGGACAGCGAAGCGGATCCGCCCGCCTGGGCGTTGCCGTGCTGCTCCATCCAGGCGATGAACTCCTCCGTGCTGACCGTGCCGTCGTGGTTGGTGTCCATCTCGTCGTCCGTGGACGAGGAGGAGGACGATCCCGAGGCCGCGTCGCTGGAGGCCGTCTCGGTGCTCTGGCCGGAGGATGCATTCTGGGTGGGCGCGCTCATCTGGGCGGCCATCTCCTCGCGCCGGCTCTTGAGTCCGGCCACCAGCTCCTCCGCGCTCACCTGGCCGTCGCCGTTGGTGTCGAAGGCCGAGATGGAGGTGTCGGAGCCCAGTTCGCCGGTGCTCAGGGAGCCGTCGCCGTCGGCGTCCAGTTCGCCCATGATGCGCTGGGCCAGGTCGTTGTCGCCCTGCGCCATCATGGCCTCGTGGTCGGCCTTGAGCCCGGCCTGGATCTCGCTGGAGGAGAGCAGGCCGTCGCCGTCGGTGTCGTAGGAGGCCAGCTTCTCGGCGTCCAGGCCCGACTCCTCGGCGGAGAGCAGGCCGTCGCCGTCGGTGTCGTACTTGCCCAGGATGTCGGCGGCCATCTGGGCCTCCGGGCCCTCGCCGTCCTGGCCCATGCCGCTCTGGATGCGGCCCAGGAAGGCGTTGCGGCTCATTTCGCCCTCGGCGGCCTGGCCGGCCGCCTCCTTGCGCTGCTGCTTGAGTCCCTCCTGGAACTCCGCCGGAGAGACCACACCGTCCTTGTTCGTGTCGAAGCGGTCGAACATCTCCTGGCTGCAGCGCATTTCGTCGATGGACAAGCCGCCGCTGCCGTTCGTGTCCTTTTCCTTGAACAATCGGGCTGCCTGGTCGGAGTCCGACTTGTCCATGTGGGCGGATTGCGCCAGCGAGAACAGATTGGTGATCTCGCTTCCGCCGCAGATGCTTGAGAGTGCCATGCACGTTTCCTTCTGCCTGCCCCCGCGCGGGAGGAGCGCGGAGGGTCGTCAGGATGCAATTCAAGGAATCGTCGAAAGGGACGCTGGGGGGGCGCGGCCCCTGGCCGCGGGAAGGGATCATGGCATGGCAGCCTCCATCGTCTCCCCTCCCAAGGGACACGAAGGTGGCCTTCAAACACTGAGACGCGGATGCATCGAAAACGTTACACCTGGACCTCCGATCGGATGTTCAGACCACGACGCTGAGCATGGGGGCGGCCGTGCTCCCGCCGCCTCCGGCTTGGGCGGAGTAGGCCGCCAGCCCCTGGCGGCGCAGGCTCGGGCTGTCCTGGAACTCCGGCGTGGTCTCCGTGATCCGCCCCTGGACGAGCAGGGCCTCGTACAGGGCGTCGGCCTCCAGGGCGCCCTGGAAGACGCGCCCGGCGCGGACTCGCGCCGGATCGGAGCCGCTTTCCAGGGAGACGTCGGCGGATTCGTAGGACAGGCCCAGGGAGCCGAGGGAGAAGCCGAGGGAGCGGGCCGTGATCGTGGTCCCGCGCAGGGCGTCGGGCAGGACGGAGTCCCGCCGCTCGACGGCCTGGTACTGGCGCAGGGCCTGGCCGGCGGAACCTCCGACGGCTGGGGTCACGGGGCGCTCCTCGTGGTTGGCGTCGGGCGCAAAAAAAGCCGGACGCGCCTCTCTCGGCAGCCCGGCCGTCCCCGCGACGCCGTCGTCGCGCTCATTCCTGGAGGACCCGTGGTTTTCCGCCTCCCGTCCGTGGGAGTTGGCTTTTTCGATGGATCGCGGCGATCCATACATTTTCCTTATAAAGGCCTCCGGCCTTTTTGACAAGAGCCCGGCGGCGGGAGTATCTTTCCCCAGCCCCGCGCCGGTTCCCGGCCGGGCAGTCCAGCCAAACGAGGGGAGCCGCATGCCCTACCGCATCGTCAAGAGGAAGGACCTCATCCCGGGCCAGACCGTGCTCATGGTCGTGGACGCGCCCATGATCGCCGAGAAGGCCCGGCCCGGAAACTTCGTCATCCTGCGCGTCAACGACCACGGCGAACGGATTCCGCTGACCATCGCGGACCGCGACCCGGCCGCCGGGACCATCACCATCGTCTTTCTCGTGGTCGGCAAGTCCACGGCCCTGCTGGCCACCCTCCAGGAGGGCGAGGACATCCTGGACGTCTGCGGCCCCCTGGGGCGGCCCACGCACATCGAGAAGCGCAAGGCCGTGATCTGCGTGGGCGGCGGAACGGGCATCGCGGCCATGCACCACATCGCCAAGGGCCACCACGAGGCGGGCAACCGGGTGGTGGCGGTCATCGGCGCGCGCAACAAGGACCTGCTCCTGTTCTGCGACGAGCTCGGCTCCTTCTGTCCCGAGGTGCTCGTCGCCACGGACGACGGCAGCCGGGGCCACAAGGGCTTCGTCACCGAAGTTTTGCGGAAGCGCCTGGAGGAGGACAAGGACATCGAGGAGGTCGTGGCCATCGGCCCGGTGCCCATGATGGAGGCCGTGGCCAAGGTGACCAAGCCCTTCGGGGTCAAGACCACGGTGAGCCTGAACTCCATCATGGTGGACGGCATCGGCATGTGCGGCGCCTGCCGCTGCACGGTGGACGGCCACGTGCGCTTCGCCTGCGTGGACGGCCCGGAGTTCGACGGCCACGCCGTGGACTTCCAGGAGCTGCGGATGCGGCTCGGCCAGTTCCGTTGCGAGGAGAAACAGTCCTTCGACCAATTCAAGGCGCGCTCATGAACGAGAAGACCAAGACCCCCAAGAAGCCCAAGACCCCGCGCACGCCCATGCCCGAGCAGCCGCCGTTCGTGCGGGCCCGGAATTTCCTGGAAGTGACCCTGGGCTACGCGGCCGAGCAGGCCGCACTGGAGGCGTCCCGCTGCCTGCAATGCAAGACCCCGCTCTGCCGCAAGGGCTGCCCCGTGGAGATCGACATCCCGGGCTTCATCGCCCGGCTGCGCGCGGGCGACCGCGACGGGGCCTACGCGGTGCTGCGCCAGACCAACTCCCTGCCCGCGGTCTGCGGCCGCGTCTGCCCGCAGGAGGTCCAGTGCGAGGGCTCCTGCATCCTGGGCAAGAAGGGCGAGCCCGTGGCCATCGGCCGTCTGGAACGCTACGTGGCCGACTCCTTCGCCGCCGAGAACGGCTGCATGCAGCTCACCGGCCAGGCCACCTGCTCCCTGCCCCGGGAGATCCGCGTGGCCTGCATCGGCTCCGGCCCCTCCAGCCTGACCGTGGCGGGCTATCTTTCCGCCCTCGGCGTGAAGGTCACGGTCTTCGAGGCCCTGCACGAGCTGGGCGGCGTGCTCATCTACGGCATCCCGGAATTCCGCCTGCCCAAGGACGTGGTGCGCCGCGAGGTGGACGCCATGCGCGCCCTGGGCGTGGAGTTCAAGACCAACTGGGTGGGTGGCCGGACCATTCTCGTGCGCGAGCTCCTGGACCAGGGCTTCGACGCCGTGTTCATCGGCGTGGGCGCGGGCCTGCCCCGCTTCATGGACATCCCCGGCGAGAGCCTCATCGGGGTCTACTCGGCCAACGAGTACCTGACCCGCGTGAACCTCGGCCGGGCCTACGCCTTCCCCGAGTACGACACCCCCGTGACCCGGGGTAGGCATGTGGCCGTGTTCGGCGGCGGCAACGTGGCCATGGACGCGGCGCGCACGGCCCTGCGCCTGGGCGCGGAGAGCGTGCACATCGTCTACCGCCGGACCAAGGGCGAGATGCCCGCCCGCCGCGAGGAGCTGGAGCACGCCCTGGAAGAGGGCGTGAAGCTGGAGATTTTGGCCAATCCCCTGCGCTACAACGGCGACGAGAACCGCCGCCTGGTGAGCGTGACCCTGGAGCGCCAGAAGCTCGGCGAGCCCGACGCCTCGGGCCGCCGCAGCCCCGCGCCCACGGGCGAAACCTTCGACCTGCCCATCGACACGGCGATCATCGCCATCGGCACGCGGCCCAACCCGATCCTCCTGGAGTCCACGCCGGAGCTGAAGCTCTCCAAGCGCGGCTACATCGAGGTGGACCCCGAGACCGGCGAGACCTCCATCCCCGGCGTATACGCGGGCGGCGACATCGTCACCGGCGCGGCCACGGTCATTTCGGCCATGGGCGCTGGACGCCGGGCGGCCCGGAGCATCGCCGGGAAATTCATCGGGGAGGACGCCGTCCGGTGAGCGAGGTCTGGCTGGTCCGCCACGGCCAGAGCATCGAGAACGCGGGCGGCAGCGGACCGGGCCTGGGCCTCGCCGCGCTGTCCCCGGAAGGGGAGCGCCAGGCGCGGGCCCTGGCGGATTTCCTGCCCCAGGCCCCGGGCCTCGTGGCGGACACGCCGTTCCGCCGCGCCCAGGACACGGCCCGGCCCCTGCTGGAGCGTTTTCCCGGCGCGCGCCATGAGACCTGGCCCGCACAGGAGTTCTCCTACCTTGACCCGGCGCGCTACCAGGGCAGCACGGCGGCGGAGCGCAAGCCCGCCGTGGAGGCCTACTGGGCGCGGCTGGACCCGGCCTTCCGCGACGGCCCCGGGGCCGAGACCTTCGGCGACCTGCTGGCCCGGGCGCGGGACGTGCTGGGCCGGTTGCGCGGCCTGTCCGGGTTCGGCGTGCTCGTCTCCCACGGCCAGTTCCTGCGGGCGTTGCTCCTGGGCCTGGTCCAGGGGCTGGATTTCCCGGAAGACGCGCTCATGCGCCGCTTCCTCGGCCTGCGCACGGCCCTGGTCCTGCCCAACTGCGGCCTGATCCGGGTGCGCTTCGAGGCGGGCCGCGTCTGGCTCGGGCCCATCGAGGCCGACCACACGGGCTCGCCCCCGCGCGAGCCCTGAACCGTTCACCGGCGGCGCGGCCGCCACATCAACCCCCGCCACGGGCGGAGGAGAATCCCGCATGAGTGATCCGTGCATCCTGTTCCCCGGCCAGGGCTCCCAGGAGAAGGGCATGGGCCGCGACCTGGCCGAGGCCCGCGACGAGGCCCGCGACCTCTGGCTCCTGGCCGAGAAGGAATCCGGCCTGCCCCTGCGCGGCATCTATTGGGAGGGCGCGGAGGCCGACATGGCCGAGACCTCGGCCCTGCAGCCCGCGCTCACGGTGGTCAACCTGAGCCTCTGGCTGGCCGCGCGCGGCCGCCTGCGCCCGGCCGCGACCGCCGGGCACAGCCTGGGCGAGTTCGCGGCCCTGGCCGCCGCCGGGGTCCTCTCCGTGGAGGACGTGGTGCGCGCCGTGGTCCTGCGCGGCAAGCTCATGTCCCAGGCCGGGGCCGAGGACCACGGCATGGCCGCCGTGGTCAAGCTGCCCCAGGCCGAGGTGGAGTCCGTGACGGCCCAGGCCCTGGCGGACACCGGCCGGGAGCTGCGCATCGCCAACTACAATTCCCCGGCCCAGTTCGTGCTCTCCGGCGAGAAGCCCGCCCTGGACCGCGCCGCCGAACTGGTCAAGGAGCGCAAGGGCCGGGCCATTCCCCTGGCCGTGTCCGGGGCCTTCCACAGCCCGCTCATGGCCGAGGCCGCCGCCGCCTTCGCCAAGCTCCTGGACGGGCTCCACTGGCGCGCGCCGCAACTGGCCGTGTACCACAACGCCACGGCCCGGCCCGAACCCTCGGCCGAGGGCGCGAAAAAGGCCGTGACCGCCCAGATGACCTCCTCCGTGCTCTGGGTCCAGACCATGAACAACCTCAAGGACGCGGGCTGCCGCCGCTTCCTGGAGCTGGGGCCCAAGGGCGTGCTCTCCAAGCTGGCCAAGGCCAATCTGGAGGGCGTGGAGGGCCTGGAGATCGGCGCTGCGGCGACCCTGGCCGAGGTCGAGGCCCTTCCGGCGTGAGCGCGGGCGGCCTGCGTTTCGACCGCGTCGGACTGCTGGAGGGCGCGCGCGAGAGCTGGCCCGTGGCCCTGGGCGTGTTCACCTACGGGCTGGTCTTCGGGGCCCTGGCCCGGCAGGCCGGGCTGGGGACCGCCGGGGCTCTGTGCATGAGCGGCTTCGTCTTCGCCGGGGCCAGCCAGTTCGTGGCCCTGGACCTCTGGGGTCCGAACCTGCCCTTCGCGGGGCTCTTCGTCACCACCCTGGCCGTGAACCTGCGCCACGTGCTCATGGGCGCGGCCCTGGGCCCCTGGTTCTCCCGGCTCACGCCCCTGCAGGCCTACGGATCCCTGTTCTTCCTCTGCGACGAGTCCTGGGCCCTGACGCTGGCGCGCTATGCCCGGGGCGGGGCCCTGAACGGGGCCTATCTCCTGGGCAGCGGGCTGACGGTGTACGCGGCCTGGCTGGCCGCCACCCTGCTGGGCCGGGCGGCCGTGGCCGGGTTGGGCGATCCCGCGCGCTACGGCCTGGACTTCGCCTTCACGGCCGTGTTCCTGGCCCTGCTCACCGGCCTGCGCCGGGGTCGGGGCGACATCCTGCCCTGGGGGCTGGCGGCCCTGGTCTCGGTGCTGGCGGCCAAGACCCTGCCGGGCAAGTGGCACATCCTGGCCGGGGCACTGGCCGGAAGCCTGGCCGCCGCGCTGGCCTGGCGCAAGGACGGGAGCGTCCGTGGCTGACGCCTGGCAGACCGCCCTGGCCGTGGCCGGAATGGCCCTGGTCACCTACCTGACCCGCGCCGCCGGGCTCTTCCTGGTCAACCGCCTGCGGCTCGCCGGACGCTCCGAGGCGTTCATGCGGGCCATCCCCGGCGCGGTCCTGGTGTCCATCCTCGCGCCCTCGATCCTGGCCGGGGGACTCCCGGAATGGGCCGCGGCCGGGGCCGTCGTGGCCGTGAGCGCGCGGTTCGCCAATTTGCCGCTGTCCCTGGCCGTTGGTGTCGGCGCGGTCTGGCTTTTGCGGGCCATCGTCTGAACGATACATGCCCGCCGGGGCTTTTCCAGATATCCGAATTCGGGTAGAGTGCGGCATCCGGCGGGGTGGGGCCTCGCCGTTCACCGTCTTTCCCGGGGGGAGCCATGAGCACCGGCATGTACGACAGAATCGTCTTCGAATTCCTGGACAAGACCGAGAACGTGCTCCTGCTCGTCTCCGAGGACCCCATCTTCGTCAAGGTCCTGCGCATGGCCATCAACAAGACCGTGGGCGTGAAGCGCGACTGCGTGCTCCTGTTCTCCGATCTGCCCGCGGCCTCCAAGAGCATCCGGGAATACGGCTCGCGCCGGGTTCCGGCCATCCTTCTCGTGGAGCGGCTGGTCAAGGGCCGCCCCAGCACGGAATTCATCATCAACGTCAAGAACCTCTTCCCGGACCAGAAGGTCATCGTGCTCGTCAGCGAGACGCGCAAGGAGAACATCGCCTACTTCTACGAACTGGGCGTGAACAACGTCATCGCCAAGCCCGCCTCCATGAACAACGTCATCGAGAAGCTGGCCTTCACCATCAAGCCCCAGGGCAAGCTCTCCGAGCTCATGGACGTGGGCAAGGACTTCCTGGCCAGGGGCGACTTCAAACAGGTGCTCAAGCTGGCCGAGAAGATCCTCTCCCTCAAGCCCGGCAGCCCGGCCGGACTCATGCTCAAGGGCGACGCCTACCTGGAGATGGGCCGTCGGGAGGACGCCATCGAGGCCTACCTGGAGGCCCACAAGAGCTCCACGCTCTACCTGGAGCCCCTCAAGCGCCTGGCCAACGTCTTCAAGGACCACGACGAGGAGCGCTACCTGGAGTACCTCAAGAAGCTGGATCGGCTCTCGCCCCTGCACACCGAGCGCAAGTGCGAGATCGGCAAGGTCCACGCGGGCAAGGGCGAGTTCGGCACGGCCGAGAAGTATTTCGACCAGGCCATCGAGGCGGCCACCCAGGAGGCCATGAGCATCATCGGGGTCATCGCCGAGAACATCGCCAACGCGGTGGGCGAGACCTCGCCCGAGCTGGCCGAGAAATACCTGGTCAAGATGATCGAGTCCAAGGGCCGCAACCTGACCCGCGAGGACCTGGTCTACTTCAACCGGCTGGGCATCGCCCTGCGCCGCCAGGGCAAGTGGAAGGAGGCCATCGCCAACTACGAGAAGGCCCAGTCCATCGCCCCGGACGACGAGGGCCTGTTCTACAACATCGCCCTGGCCTATCTCGACGGGAACAAGAAGCGCGAGGCCCTGCAGGCCATGCGCAAGGCCCTGGACATCAACCCCAAGTTCCACGCCCGCAGCGCCAACGTCTCCTTCAACCTGGGCAAGCTCTTCAGCGAATGCGGCGACGCCCGGACCGCCGTGGAATACCTGGAGGTCGCCGTGAAGCTGGCCCCGGGCCATGCCGAGGCCACCGCCCTCCTGGAGGGCTGCCGGGCACGGCTCGGCTAGCCTTCCGTCCAGGTCCCCATGCTCCGGGCGAAGGCCCGCACGTCGAACTTTCCCCTCGCCCCGTTGAAGGTCATGCAGCGCACCGTGCCGAACACCGGCCGCTCGCCCCAGGGCCGGTCATGCACCCCGCCCAGGCTCCAGGCGATGCCCGCGTAGCCGTTGGGGTCGCGACCGTCCAGGAGCCAGCGGTCGTTGAGCCGGATGGCCTCCTCCAGGGCCGCCTCCGGCGAGGGGGACCATTCGAGGATTTTCTTGGCCCAGTACATGCGCAGCCAGCCGTGCATGTGACCGGTGCGGACCATCTGGAGTTGGGCCGCGTTCCAGAGCGGATCGTTCGTTCGCCCATCCTCCAACTCGGTCGGTGAATAGATCGCCGGACGCGGGTCCGCGCGGTGCTTGTCCAGGGTCGCGCGGGCCCAGGCCGGAAACCCCTCCACCGAATCGTAGTACGGCTCGTGGAAGCAGAAATTGTCCGCCAGTTCCCGGCGAACGACCAATTCCTCAAGGAACACGTCCCGGGCCTCGGCCGGAACCGCCGCGCGCGACACGGCCAGGGCCGCGCGCAGGGAGGAGAGCTGGCCGAAGTGCAGGTAGGGCGAGAGCAGGGATACGGCCCCCTTGTTGGGGTCGTTCTTGTCCGTGTGGTAGCGGGCCAGCCGCTGGTCCGCGAAGGACCGCAGGGCCTCGGCCGCCGCCGTCTCTCCCGGAACGATCCACTCCGCCTCGGGCACGGAGTCGTCCGGCTTGAGAGCCGCCAGGGCCGCGTCCCAATCCACGGCCGGAGCGGCTCTGGGCCAGGGCCGGGGATGCGCGGCCAGTGGCCGGGGCTCTTCCAGAAACTCGGGCAGGAGCCGGTGGATCTTGGGCCGCAGGGTGCGCGCGGCCCACTCCTTCTTGTCCGAGGCCAGGAGGCAGGGCGCCACGTTGCGCGAGTCCACCTCCCAGATCTCGGCGTCCAGGTTTTCCGCCACCTCCGCGACCCAGGCCCGCTTGTGGCGCAGGGGATCGAAATCCGTGACCAGGGCCGAGACGCCCGCCTCGCGGGCCAGGCGGATGATCTCGGCGGGCGGCGGGCCCAGGCGGGAGAGCAGGGGGATGTTCTTCGCCCGCAGCCGGGCCTCGGTTTCGCGCAGCCCCTTGAGCAGGAAGGCGAAGGAACGCAGGGCCGCCGAGGGATAGGCCGGGTCCAGGCAGTGGGCCGCGGCCAGGGCCTCGCCGCGTCCGGCGGCCAGGTCCTGGGCCAGGAGCAGGCCCCAGTTGTCCTCGGCGCGGTGCTCGCGGTGCATCCAGTAGAGCACGGGGCCGGGACGTCCCGGGCCTCGGCGCAGGAGGCGGGCCCGGGCCGAGGGCGTGTGCGGGGCGGGATTCGTCATGCCCGGATCATAGCGTTTTCCGGGCCTCGCGGTCCAGATCCGGAACTCAGCGGCGGCGTCCCCAGTGGGCCGTGATGTTGCCGCCCAGCCGTTCGTAGCGGCGCAGGGCGTCTCCCAGGACAGCGGTCAGCCGCCCGCTCTCCAGGTCCCGGCGCAGCAGGTCGCGGCCCTCGGCGAGGGCCTCCTCGCCCAAAAAGGCGAATTCCGAGAAGAGAGTCAGGAAGGCGTCGTCCAGGGCCAGCTCCGGCCGGAACAGGGGACGCGCCAGACGGTCGTGGAAGGGCTTGACCCCTTCCAGGGGCGCTCCGGCCTCGGCCATCCAGCGCTGGATGTCGCGGAAACGGGGCCGGATCGCCCGCTTGTACTTCAGGGCCGCCGGGAAGTAGCGGCTCCAGAGCGGATCGGCCTCCTCCTGGCGGATGTCGCTCTGCACGATCACCAGGGTGCCGCCCTTGCGCAGCACCCGCGCCGCCTCGGCCACGGCCGCCCGCCGCGCGGACAGGCGCAGGGCCGGGCTGGGCTCCAGGGCGTGGCAGCGGTGCAGGGAGTGGACGCAGACCACGGCGTCGAACGAGGCCGAGGGAAAGGGCAGGTGGGCCATGTCGGCCCGGGCCAGGGCCACGGGCAGGTCCGCGAGCGAGGCCTTGGCCCGGCGCAGCATGGACGGCGAGGAATCCACCCCGGCCAGATCCAGTTCCAGGAACGGCCAGGACGCCAGCTCCCGCAACAGGGCGCCGCCGCCGCAACCGTCGTCCAGCACGGAGGCGACGGAATCGGGACGCCCCAGGCGCAGCAGGCCCGAGAGCAGGGAGAGGACGGCCGGACCGGCCCGTCGGCAGCGGTCCCAGGCGCAATGGTGGTCGGCGGTCGAATGCATCTCCGGGATCAGAACACTCCAGCCCGCCCGGAGGAGCCGAGCAGGCGCAGTCGGTTGCGGACACAGCTGGTGAGCGCATCCACCCCGCTTTCCAGGGCGGCGAGGCTGCACCCCCGCCCGGAATCCATATCCCGGCATACGGCCAGGGTAAAGGCTGAAAACAGCTCGGTATGCACGTTGACCTTGCGGACGCCCGAGCGCACGGCCTGGAGCAGTCCCGCCTCGCCCAGGGTGCTGCCGTTGTGCAGGGCCAGGGGCACGGGCAATACCTGGACCAGTTCCCGCAACAACGGCTCCACGGCCACGCCGCGCGGGGGCAGGGTCACGGCCAGGCTGTCCACGCCGGTCTCGCGGACGAAGCGCCCGAGTGTCGGGATGTCCGCCGGCTCCTTCAGGGGGACCGCCTCGCCCTCGATGACCGCGCCGCCCTCATGGGCCAGGTGGGCGGCTTTCTGGGTCAGGGCGATGTTTTCCTCCAGGGGCAGGGCCGACCCGTCGAACATGACCGAGTCGAGCCCCGCGTCCAGGGCTTCGAGGAGGAAGTCGAAGCGCTTGGCATGATTGAGATGCACGGCGACGGGTATGGAGGCCCGGCTCGCGGCGCACTGCGCCGCCGCGGCCAGGACCTCCAAGCCGCGTAGGGAGGAGTCTTCGGCGTCCAGGGACAGGATCACCGGGGCGCCTTCGCATTCGGCCGCGCCGAGCACGGCCCGGATGAACTCCAGGTTGTGGATGGCGAAGCAGCCCACGGCCCAGCAGCCGGAGGCCTTCTTGCTCAGCAGGCTCATGACGTTGGCGCGCGGCACGTCGTTCCGTCCTTCTTCGGTCTAGAAGAGCGCGCCCGAGGGCGTGGGCACCTGGAGAATCTGCAGGAAGACCAGCCAGATGAGCCCGACCAGCCCGCCGGAAAAGGCCAGGGCCTGGACCATGCCCTTCCTGCCCTTGCCCTTCTCGGCCAGGATCATGGCCAGGATGAAGAGGAAGACCACCGAGGTGACGTAGAAGCCGACCAGGGGGATGAGCAGCACGTAGATCACCGAGGCCGCGGTGATGAGCACGACCCTGTTCCAGGCGATGAATTCCTTTTCGCAGGCGGCTTCCTTGCGGGCCAGCCGGATGCCGTTGAAGACCAACGCCAGGCCGCCGAGGCCGAGGAAAACCTCCAGGCCGGTGGGGAAGACGCGGCTGATGCCCGTGAGGTCGCGTCCGGCGAACCAGAAGGCCGCGGCCACGGCCAGGAAACCCAGGCCGGAGACGATGTCGGAAAAGGACCTACGCATGGGAACCTCCTTCGCTGTCGCTTTGACTGGCGCAACGCTTGCGCTTCATTTCCAGGATGTAGGGCGTGGCCACGGAGAGGGCCGTGAACACGATGAGCACGATGGAGATGGGACTGGTGAAGAAGACGTTCCACAGCGACCCCTCGGCCTTGGAGAGGTGGAAGCACTTGCCGAGGTTCTCCTCGATCATGGGCCCGAGGATGATGCCCAGGGCCATGGCTCCGGTGTCCATGCCCACCAGGCCTCCGAAGTAGGCGATGAGGCCGAAGCCGAGCACGACCCAGACGTCGAGCATGCTGTTGCGGATGGCGTAGGAGCCGATGACCGAGAGGGTCACGATGCCGATGG
>NZ_JAMHGA010000008.1 GCF_023660105.1 Desulfovibrio aminophilus
CCACGTGCCGAGCAGGAGTTCGCCGTCCTGGACCAGGACGAGCAGCGAGGGCCCCAGGAGGCTCGTCTTCACGTGGGCGTCGCTGTTGCCCTCGGCGTGGCGGTAGTCGCCCTCGCGCGGGGCCAGGACCCGCGGCCGGGCGAGCACGTCGCGCTCCACGTCCGGGTCCGCGCCCTCGTTCATGGCCTCGCCTCCGGGCTAGAGGATCATCTGGTACGCGACGCCCAGGCCGCCGCAGGCGGTCAGGACGGGAACCATGCCCGCCCGGAAGCGGAGCATGGCGAACATGGCCCCCGAGCCAAGGACCAGCAGGCCGACGTCGATGCTGGGGAACGCAGGGACGGGAATGGCCAGCGGCCCGAGCCGTACTTCGCTCATGGTTGTGAACAGGGCGTGCAGGCTGAACCAGACCGCCAGATTCATGACCACGCCCACCACCGCCGCGTTGATGGCGGCCAGCGCCCCGGCCAGGGCTCTGTTGGTCCGCAGCCGCTCGATGTAGGGAGCGCCCAGGAGAATCCACAAAAAGCATGGCGCGAAAGTGACGTGGACGGCCAGGGCCGCGCCCAAGGTCCCGGCCAGCAGCGGGTTGAGCAGGCCGGGATCGCGGGAGGCGGCCACAAAGGCTACGTATTGCAGCACCAGGATCAGCGGCCCCGGCGTGGTCTCGGCCAGAGCCAGACCGTGCAGCATCTCGGCCGAGGTCAGCCAGTGGTAATTCTCTACTGCCTGCTGGGCCACATAGGCCAGCACGGCGTAGGCCCCGCCGAAGGTGACCACGGCCATCTTGCTGAAGAACACTCCGATGCGGGTGTACGTGTCGGTCCAGCCGAGCCAGAGCCCCAGGGCCAGCACCGGCCCGAGCCAGACCGGGAGCCAGGTGGCCAGCACTCCCGCCGCCCGCCGCCCGCTCGCCTCCAGATGGCCTCCCCCCGACTCCAGGATTTCGTCCACCGCGCCCCCGGACCCTTGCATCCGGGCCCCTGGCGCGAAGGCCGCCGGGTGCAGTCGGGAGCCGAGCAGGCCGGTCAGCCCGGCGACGAGGATCACCCACGGGAACGGAACGCCGAGGAAGAAGAGGGCGGCGAAGCTGGCCCCGG
The DNA here is from genome assembly GCF_023660105.1 of Desulfovibrio aminophilus. Lineage (NCBI taxonomy): Bacteria > Pseudomonadati > Thermodesulfobacteriota > Desulfovibrionia > Desulfovibrionales > Desulfovibrionaceae > Desulfovibrio > Desulfovibrio aminophilus. The sequence goes on from NZ_JAMHGA010000008.1 coordinate 1,101, forward strand.
CCAAGGTCCACCGCAACGGGTGTTTGAGGGACTTTCGTCCCAGGCGCAGCACCGCCTCCACCACGATGGCCAGGACCGCCGCCTTGAGGCCCCAAAACAGGCCCTGTACGGCCGGGACGCGGCCCAGGGTCACGTACAGCGCGGACAGCAGGAGGATGACCAGGAATCCGGGCAGGACGAACAGGACGCCCGCCGCCACCCCGCCCCGCGTGCCGTGCAGCAGCCAGCCGATGTAGGTGGCCAACTGCTGGGCCTCGGGGCCGGGGAGCAGGGTGCAGTAGTTGAGGGCGTGGAGGAAGCGCTCCTCGCTGATCCAGCGGCGTTCTTCGACCAGCATGCGGTTCATCATGGCTATCTGCCCGGCCGGGCCGCCGAAGCTGGTCAGGCCGATGCGCAACCAGACGCGGAGCGCTTCGGAGAACGTCGGCTTGTTCATGCCGCAACCTCGCTGTCCTGCGGTTCACCGTTGAATGTCTCATCGGTGATGCCCTTCCATAACACGGGCAAGGCAAGGAGCAACACCATGCCCATGATGGCGAAGGCTGCCCGGTAGCCCAGGCCGGACACCAGCACTCCCGAGAGGATTGGGCCGGAGGCGTGACCGATGTCGAACAGGGTGCCGAAGGTGCCCATGGCCGCCCCGTAGTTGCGGCGGTGGCAGATGTCCGCCACCAGGGCCGCCGAGGAGGAGGTCACGAAGGCCTCGCCCAGGCCGAAGACCAGGGCCGCCAGGCATAGGGTCCAGAACCCGTCGAGCCAGGGAATGGCCATGAAGGACACGGCGCAGCAGATCAGACCCAGGGCGATGACCGGTTTCCGGCCGTTGCGGTCCGACAGGCGACCCATGATGGGTTTGGAGAGCATGGTCACCACGATCTGCGCGCCCCACAGCAGTCCGGCCTGGAACTCGTTCAGTCCGGCCACGGTCACGGCGTAGATGGGCAGGAAGGCCTCCAGCGCGCCCATGGTCATGTTCTGGATGCCCTCCATGCCAGAGGCGATGACCACCCGGCGGTCGGAGAGCACCTCCCGGATTCCCGTCCGAAACTTGGCCAGCCGGGAGCGCAGGCCGCCGACGCCCACGGGCCGCCCCTCGCGGCGCAGGATGCGCCAACCCAGAATCAGGGAGGCCGCGCCGAGGACGCCGCTGACCAGATAGACGGTCCGGAAGGCCCACAGGCCGGGACCCTCCGTCCCTGGGACCAGCGTGTGGAGAATGAGGCCGCCGATCGGAGCGCCCAGGAGGGTGCCGATGATGGTCACCGAGGAGAACCAGGAGAGCATCTCGCCCTTGCGGCTTCCGGCCAGGTCCGCCACCACGGCCATGACCACCGGGCCATAGATGGCCGTGGCCAGGCCGTGCAGGAAACGGACGATCACTAGGCCCGTGTAATCGTGAATCAGCAGGTAGGCGAAGGGCAGCAGGGCGAAGACGATCAGTCCGGCCAGCATGGTCCTGCGCCGGCCGATGACGTCGGAGAGCGCGCCCGAGGGCATCTTGAAGAAGATGCCGGTTACCGTGGAGATGCCCACGGCCAGGCCCACGGCTTCCGGCCCGGCTCCCAGGAACAGGGCGAAGAGCGGCAGCACGGGGTTGCGGGCCAGGGCGTAGGAGAAGCGGGCCAGGAATCCCACGGCGCACAGAGAGCGGATGGCGTTCATGATGCCCTCGGAGTTCCGATTCAGTGTTTGGGCGGCGTGGCGCGATCATGGAAAGGCGACTTGCCGTAAATCCCCAGCGGGATGCCCATGACCACCTCCGCTTCGATGTAGCCGAGGTCGCGGGCGGCCGCGCCTACCCGCTGCTGCACGCGGTTGTCCACGGACAGGATGCTGGCCGACTTGGCGGCCGAGGCCAGAGCGCATCCCACATCCATGAGCCGCATGGCGCAGTGCGGGCCGGTGTAGCCCAACTCCTTGCTCCGGGCTTGGCGGGACTGGACGAACTCCTTGCATGTGGGGAAGCCGCAGGCGCCGCAGTCGTAACCGGCGGCGGAAAACTTGGACAGGCCGACCAAGAGTACGGCCTCGGCCTGGGCGCAGTTGGCCGCGTCGCGGTTCCAGAAAGCCTCGTTCGTGGACCTGGGCGCGTATTCGGCCATTCGGGCCGCGACTCTCTTCAGGTCTTCCGGGTTGTCGATGACCACGATCTCCAGAAGGTCCTTCCCTCCGGCCTTGGGGGCGGTCCGAGCGGCGGCGGCCATGAGCTGGGCGGCCATATTGGCGGCGGGGTGCATAATCGTCCTCCATTCAGCTGAAAGGTTTTATTTAAATTTAAACTTACAACTGAAACATATGTTCGCCGTGTTGCCATGTCAACTGAAATATCATACTTGCCATGCAAGGCGACAATTGAACGAAACGGCTATGGGTCTGAAGAGGAATGAACAATGCCTGACGAGCCATCCTGGCTGCTGCTCATCCACAATATCCCGCCCAAGCCCGCCTATCTGCGGGCCAAGGTGTCCAGGAAGCTGGCCGTTCTGGGAGCCATCGCCCTCAAGAACGCCGTGTATGTGCTCCCGGACGAACCCCGTCACCGGGAGGATCTGGACTGGCTCGTCCGGGAGATTGAGCACGGCGGAGGCAAGGCCTTCACCATGAGCGCCGATCTGGTGAGCGGCTTGGAGGACGCCCAGGTTCGCGCGCTCTTTCAGGCGGCCAGGGAGGAGGACTACGCGGAACTGGTCCTGCGGGCCAAGGAGGCCTTGGAGGCCTTCAGGAGCATGGACGAGGAGCAGGCTCGGGCGGCCCTGGCGGACCTGCAGCAGCGCAAGCAGGCCGTGGGGGCCATCGACTTTTTCGGAGCGCCCAGCCGCGAGGGGCTGGAAGGACTGCTGGCGTCCATGGACGCCCGGCTCCGTGAGCGCCAGGAACGGCACACCCTGGCGGCCGGCAGGGTCTCGGAGTCCGTGGAGAGCTTTCGGAGCAAGGTCTGGGTCACCCGGGCCGGGGTGCATGTGGACCGCATGGCCAGCGCCTGGCTTGTCCTGCGTTTCATCGACGCCGAGGCCCGTTTCCGCTTCGTGGACGTTCCGGCTCATGAGCCGGAACCCGGCGAGGTGACATTCGACATGCGCCGGGCGGACTTCACCCACGAGGACGACCGTTGCACCTTCGAAACCCTCATCCGGCGGCTTGGTCTGCGGGACGCGGCCTTGGACCGCCTCGGGGAGATGGTCCACGACATTGATCTCAAGGAGGACCGCTACGGCCACCCGGAAACACGTGGTTTGGCCGTGTCCCTCTCGGGTGTGGCCCTGCGGCATCCCGAGGATCTGGACCGCATCCGCGTCGGTTGCGTGGTGCTGGACGCTCTGTACGAAGGCCTTCGCCTCCACGGCGGCGGAATCTGAACCCTTCCGCCCGCGGCCACGGTCCGGCGACGGAGACGAGGCCTCACTCTCGTCCCGTCAGGACGCCATTGGTCGGCTGGAGCGCACTTGCCGACGGCTGCCGGGTGGGTCCGGCGTTGTGCTTGGGGGTGGAATGGTTCGTGGGGGAAGGCCACGACGTTGGTTGACGGCCATTTCTTCCCCATCCGCCTCATGCCGACAGGAATTGCACCCAGAGTTCGCGCCGCCTGGGTCCGTCGAATTCGCAGAAGAAGACCTTCTGCCACGTGCCGAGCAGGAGTTCGCCGTCCTGGACCAGGACGAGCAGCGAGGGCCCCAGGAGGCTCGTCTTCACGTG
>NZ_JAMHGA010000009.1 GCF_023660105.1 Desulfovibrio aminophilus
CCCGGCCGGGGATCAAAGCCTGATCCCGGATCAGGCCGACGCGACCCGGCTCTTCGCGGTCCTGGGCGCGGCCCCCAAGATTCACATGTCCGGCGAGATCGTCGACCGCTACGGCTACGTCTCCAGCATCCCGGGCGACATGACCGTGCTCCTCGTGATGGTGGACAACTGCCCGGGGCCTTGCGAACGGGTCTTCGACCTGGAGTTGCGCCGCGACCCCGGGAGCTTTCCCGAGCCCGGTAAATTGCAACCCACTCCGGGCCTGAGCGCGGCGGCGGGCACGAAAAGCGGCCTGCGCCTGGGCCTGACCAAGGACGAGGTCAAGGCCATCCTAGGCTGGCCGCAGCATGAGGAAGAAAACGTCCTCCGCTATGGAGCCTCCCAGGGTGTGTTCCTTCCCCGAGAGGAGGTTCTGGCCCGGGGGTTCCCGGAGAAATACGTGCAGATGGGTCAATCCATCTACCGGTTCATCAAGGTCACCTTCACAAACGGCCGGGCGGACGCCATCCGCCTGGACCACCGCACCGTCTGGGACTGACCGGCTTCGCCGGTTCATAGAAAGGCCGGGAGCCTCTTCGCCTTTCTATAACCCGGCGAAGCCGGGCGGTTGCGGCGGGAGGGGGGAGTTTGGTAGGAGGGAGCGCCAGGAGGCCCGCCATGCCGCGACTTGTGTACGCCCTGCTTGCCAACGATCTCATCGTGGACCGCGAAAGCGGCTCCGTGTCCTTCATCCGCGCCGTGGAGCACGCGCAGGTCCGGACGCTGCCCGCGCGGCTGCCGTCGCTCTGGCTCGGCTCGCTCTGGGAACTGGACGGCTCGGGGACCTTCGCCGTGGAGCTGCGGCTGCGCGCGCCTTCGGGCGGCCAGACCGTGCTGGGCAGGCAGGACATTCCCGCGGCCCAGTCGCGGCTCCACCGCCTGAATTTCCACCTGGGCGGCCTGGAGCTGGCCGAGGAGGGCCGCCACGCCCTGCTCCTGGCCCTGCACGGCGGCGAAAAGCCGCTCAAGGCCGCCGAGCTGCCGCTTTACGTGCTCAAGGTGGCGGGCAAGGACTCCTAGCGGAACGGGGCGCAGCGCACCCCGCGCACGAACCAGTTCATGGCGTCCAGTTCGTGGTCCGAGGCCGAGCGGCCCGCCGGGATGCGCACGGTTCCGGCCTGGTCGGCCACGGGCCCGGCAAAGGAGGCGTCCTCGCCCAGGAGCATGCGCGCCCGTTCGGCCAGGACCTTTTCCCGCACCTTTGACGGCACCCAGGTCCCGAACGGGGCCAGGTCCACCACGCCCTCGCGGATGCCCGCCTTGTCGCGCTGCGGTATCCAGATTCCTTCGTTCACGGCCCGCACCTGGGCCTCGTAGACCGGGCTCCAGTTGAAGACCGTGGAGGTCAGGGCGCAGGGCGCTCCCAGGGCGGAGACGTCCAGGGCGTGGCCCACGGCCGGGATGTTCTTGGAGCAGGCCGCGCGCGAGGTTTCCGGCGTGTCGGCCATCTGGCGCACGAGGTCGCGGCCCCAGCCCGCCAGGTCCAGGGCCAGGGAGTACTCCCGGGCCGGGTCGGACCAGGCGTCCAGCCAGAGCACGTCGTTGACCCGCGCCGGGTCGTGGGGCGTGCCGGACTCCTTCAGCCCGCGCAGCAGGCCCAGGGTGAAGGCGTTGATCCCGCGCACCACGTCGGGCTCGGGCAGGGTGGCCACGGTTCCGGAGGCGCGGAAGCCCAGGAGCCCGGCGGCGTAGCCCGCCAGGTACTCGGCCTGTTCCATGCGGGCCGTGTAGGTTCCCAGGTTGGGCCCGATGCGGCGGCCCGAGCACTGCATGAAGCGCACTCCGGGATATTCGCGGGCCACCTTTTCCGTGGCCTCGGCATGGACCAGGGAGGTGGCGAAGACGACGTCGATCCCTCGGGCCGCGAGGCCCCGGAGGACGGTTTCGGCCTGTTCCCCGGTGTCCACGTTCTCCACGTGCTCCACGGCCACCAGGCCGCCCAGGCGGGCGGTCATGGTCTCCATGCCCCGGCGGTGGGCCGCGGTCCAGCCCAGTTCGCGCGGGGTCTGGACATAGATGGCGGCCACATGGACGGGCGTCTCGGCCAGCGCGGGCCGGCCGGACAGGAGCAGGCAGCAGAAGGCCAGGAGCAGCAGGACCGGCCGTTGGACGGGGACGATCCGGGACATGGCGGCCTCCTTCGCGGGTATGCAATGGGGGATGATGCGCCTATTGGGCCCGATCCCGCCCAAAAGTCAACCGCCTTCGGCGGGTTTATGGAAAGGCGGGGAGGGGTCGTCGCCTCTCCCCGCCTCAAGTCCGGGAGCCTCTTTGCCTTTTCACAACCCCCGAAGGGGGCTAGCCGTCGCCGAGCTGGGAGGTCAGTCTGCCCAGGGACACGGTGAGACCGGCCAGACGCTGCATGACGGTTCCGGCCTGGCTCATGTTGTTGGCCATCACGCCGCTCAGGGAGCTGACTTCCCCGGTGGAGCGGTTGATCTCCTCCGAGGCGGAGGACTGTTCCTCGGCAGCGGCGGCGATGGAGCGGATCTGGTCCGTGGCGTTGACCACGGTGCCCACGATGGCGTCCAGGGACTCCCCGGCGCGGGAGGCGTGGCCGGTGCTGGCGTGCACGGCCTGCATGGCCTGCTCCATGGCCGCGATGTTGCGCTTGGTGCCGTCCTGGATCACGGCGACGGCCTGCCCGACCTCGTGGGTGGCGCTCATGGTCTTTTCCGCCAGCTTGCGCACCTCGTCGGCCACCACGGCGAATCCCCGGCCGGACTCTCCGGCGCGGGCGGCCTCGATGGCCGCGTTGAGGGCCAGAAGGTTGGTCTGGTCCGCGATATCCTGGATCACGTTGATGATCCGGCCGATGGAATCCGCGTGGCGGCCGAGGTCGGCGATGCTGACGCTCATGCCCTGGGCCCGGTCCTGGACCTCGGCGATGGAGCCCACGAGGTCGCGCACCACCTGGGCTCCGGTCTCGGCCTGGGAGCGGGCGCTTTCCGCGCTTTCCACGGCCCGGGAGGCGCTCTGGGCCACGTCTAGGACGCTTTCGCTCATCTGGCTCATGGCCGTGGCGGCCTCCTGGGTGCGCTCCCGCTGGCGCGAGGAGTCGTCCAGAACGTCCCGGATGCGGCGGCTCAGGTCGTCGCTGCCCTCGTTGATCTGGCCGATGACGTCCTCCAGGCGGGCGGCGGCCTCCATCAGGCCTTCCTTGCGGGCGGCCTCGGCCCGGCCCTTGGCCTCCTCGGCCTGGGCCAGCGCGGCGCGGGCGGCCTCGGCCTGGCTCTCCGCCTTGCGCCCGGCCTCCAGGGACTCGGCGATCATGTCCTTGAGCCGTCGCAGCATGCGTTCCAGGGCGGCGGTCAGACGGGCCATTTCGCCCGCGTGGCGGCCGCGCACCGTGGCCTCCAGATCGCCTTCGGACACGGCGGCGGCGAAGTCCGTCACCTGCTGGATGGGCCGGATGACGGAACGGGCGGCGGCCCAGGCCACGAGCACGGCCAGGACCGCGCAGGCGGCCAGCACGGCGGAGAGCCGCCCCCGGGTGGCCTGGGCGCGTTCGGCCTCGGCGGCGGCGAGACGCTCCACCCGCTTCTGGGCGTATTGCCCGGTGGCGCCCGCGATTTTCTCCATGTTGTGCGTGGAGTCCTTGATGGGGAGCATGAGCTTGTTGGCCTGCTGCGGGGTGAGCGCGGGGTCGTCCATGGCCTGCCGCGCCAGGGCCGCGACCCCGGCCATGTAGGCGGAAAAGTGGGTGGAGAGCCCGTCCAGGGATGTACGGATTTCCTGGTCGACGTCGCGGCAGATCCCGGCCAGTCCGCGCAGGCGCTCGATGGCCGAGGCCAGCCGTCCGCCCTCGGCCTCCAGCCGCTTCAGATAGTCGGCCTGTTTCTCGCGGGCCCCGATGTTGAGGAAGATGTCCTTTTCAAAGCGCCGCAGGTTGAGGACCAGAATCTCCGTCTCCTGGGCGGTGCGCATGAAGGCCGCGTCCTGGTCCTTGAGGCGGTCCACGGCGGCCACCCACTGGCCGGTGGCGTAGTAGCCGAAGCTGCCCGCTCCGGCGGCGGTGAGCAGGAGGAAGGCGAAGGAGAGAATGAGCTTCTGCGAGATCGTCATGGGCCCCCCGAGATGGTTCCGTTAAAAGTCCCTCTTGAGCCATTTCAGCGGGCGGATGTCAAATGCGGTTCAGTTTTCTCCTTTCATCACGGGCTGTTCGCCGTCCTCTCCAATGGCTGTCCCGCAAGGGTTCCGTCGGGCCTCCGGCGGGAATCATTGTTCGGCGGATATCGATTGGCCGCGGGCTGGGGATGCGCGGCGTTCAAGGGTTTCCGACCCCACAGTCTGTAACGGAAAAGTCACAAAAACAATATTCAATAAAATAAATGAGATGTGCTGGGACGGGGCCGGCCCGGCCCAGTCGGGAAAACGTAAACGGCGGGGAGGGGGCGACGACCTCTCCCCGCCTCAAGCCCGGGAGTCTCTCGGCCTTTTCATAGTCCCCCGAAGGGGGGGCGAAGCCGGTTCTTCCACGGCGGCGTCCATGGGCAGGGTGCGGGCTGTTTTGGGGGAGGCCAGGGGCGCGGGCGTGTCCCGCGCGCGTCAGTCCGCCAGACGCGCTCCGGCCAGCAGCGCGGGCCAGGCCTCGGCCCAGGCCTCGCCGCCGTGCCCCAGGCCCGGCTCCACCCGGACCGCCACCGGCGCGCCCGGCTTGAGCCGCGACACGAACGAATCCGTCACCCGGCGGGTGATGTTGGCGTCCTTTTCGCCCAGGAAATGCGTCTGGGGCAGGGACGAGAGCCGTTCGGCCCGGTCGGCCGGATTGAGCGACCCATGCAGCGGCGTGACGCCGTGCATGGCCGTCCACACGGCAGGGTCCAGGTTGCCGCAGACCGTGACCAGCGCGGCCACGTCCGTCCGTTCCTCCGCCAGGAGGGCCGCCACGGCCCCGCCGCCTGAAAAGCCGATCAACACCGCGCGCCGCGCGCCGGTCTGCCGCATGGCCGCGTCCATGAGGGCGTTCATGCCGAGGAGCACCGTCGCGGAGAAGCGCCCCGTGGTCCAGCATTCCCGGGAGCAGGCGTCCCCGGTGACGTACTGGCAGGGACGGCCGAGATAGGCCGCGGCGGGCGCGGTGTCCCGGCGGGCCAGCAGCAGGGCCGTGGGCGTGATGGGCGTGGGATCGGGCGAGGGGGTGGTGCGCGTGGAATAGGCCACGCCGTCGCCCTCGATGTAGATGTGGACCACCTCGGCCCGTCCCCGCGCCCAGCCCGCCGCCGGGAGCGGCGCGGCCACGGAGAAGGCCGTCCAGGCCGGATCGGCCCGGAGTTCCTGGATGGCCCGGTTCGAGGCGCAGGCCGGAAGCAGGACGAGAAGGAGCAGGCAGGACAAGGCCCTGGGCAGCGGACGCATCTTCATGCCGTTCACCTACGTGATCGGGGCCTGGGCGGCAATCACCGGGAAGACGGGGAGGCCGCGGGAGGCCGGGGGGACGGCTTCCTTGCCCGGGAAAAACGGAAGGGCGGGGAAACTCCTTGCCTTTCCATAACCCCCCGAAGGGGGGTGGAGGGCAGTTCTCGATTTGGCTTTTGTGTCTCGTTTATGGGGCGCGAGTCTGCTTTTGTCTCGTGGATTTCGTTTTGTGAGACGCAAATGCGTTTATGGCTCACGGGTGAGACTCAGAAAAAGGCTTTTCCTTCGGCGATGTTGAGGAGTTCCGGGAAGCAATACAGCGCGGGGCGGCGTCCGCTGCCCTCGCGAACGGTGACGAGAATCTCTTCGTCGCGCAGCAGGGTAATGATGCGGCTCGCCGTTGGTTTCGGAATGTCGGACCCTTCGATGAACACGGTGGTGTTGAAGACGGGCGCGTTGAAGAGAAAATCCACGGCCCGGATGGAGTGCTGGGAGTGGGTCAAGTCCGCCACCTGTGTTTTCAGACGCTCGTAGAGTTCGAGAATCGCTCGCGCCTTCATTTCGTTTGCGGTCGCCTGTTCCGTGATGCCCTTGAGGAAGAATATGCACCAGTCGGTCCAGGCGTCGCCACGCGAGACGGCGCGAAGGCACTCTTGATATTCCTCGCGGTTCTCCTCAAGATATCCGCTCATGTAAAAGTCCGGGCTGGCGAGGAGCTTGCGCTGATACAAAAAAAGCGGAATCAGCATCCGTCCGAGTCTGCCGTTGCCGTCCTCAAACGGGTGCAGGGCTTCGAATTCCACATGGATGATGGCGAGTTGGACGAGCGAGTCAAGTTCGTCCCGGCTGTTCAGATATCGTTCCCAGTCGTCCATGCCCGCCTGGAGATGCTCCGGCGCGATGGGGATGAAGCTCGCTTCCTCGATGGTGCAGCCCTTCGGACCGATCCAGTTCTGTTCCTTGCGGTAACTGCCGGGCGACTTGTTTCGGCCACGAACGCCGCGCATCAGGATGCCGTGCGCCGTGCGGAGCATGTGCTGGGAGAGGGGGCGTTTTTCCATTTCCTCCGTGCAGGCGAGCATGGCCCGGCGGTAGTTGAAAACTTCCTCGGCGTCGTCGCGCTTGGGCTTCGTCAGCTTTTCGGAATCGCCGCCTGCCTCGATTTCCAGAACCTCGCCCATGGTGACGTGCGTGCCCTCGATCTTGGAAGAAAGCACGGCCTCCTGGGTCGTGAGGGGCGAAAGAAGGACATGCTTATTGGGGATGGCGGAAAGCAGCCCGTCATAGCGTCCAAGGGCGCTTGTGGCTGGTCCGACGAACGGAAAGAGCTTGCGGAGGTCCAAGTCCTTGGGCGGGAACTTGCCGAGGTGATATGGGACGGGCTGGTTCGCCATGGGTCGTTTTCAACTAACTCATCGGCAATGGTTTTGTGAAGCGGGATTGCTCCGATCCGCCATAGGGTTTGCGGCCGTATCCTGGACCGCGCGCCGAAAAACAGGAGACACAGGAAGGCGATGACCAGCGCTGTTCGTGTGTCCGTCGTGCTGCCCCCGCTGGATGACACAAAAATTGTCAGAGAGTATGGACGATTACATTAGCAGTTGGTGTGCGTCAAGCCGTGTCCCGAAAAAAAAGAGCGCCCTGAAGGTTCCCCCCCAGGGCGCTCTTTGCCTTTCCACAATCCCCCGAAGGGGGGCGAAGCCGGCTATTCCACGGTCACGCTCTTGGCCAGGTTGCGGGGCTGGTCCACGTCCTTGCCCAGGTAGTCGGCCATCTCGTAGGCGAAGAGCTGGAGCGCGGGCAGGGCCAGGAAGGAGTTCAGGGGGCCGAAGGCCTTGGGCAGGACCCAGGAGTGGTCCACGCCCGCGTCCAGGCCCGGGTTGGTCAGGGCGATGATCGTGCCGCCGCGCGCCTGGACCTCCACGAGGTTGGACTTGACCTTGGGGAACAGCCCGTCGTCCAGGGCCATGGCGAAGGTCGGGAACTTGGGGTCGATGAGCGCGATGGGGCCGTGCTTCATCTCGCCCGCGGCGTAGCCCTCGGCGTGGATGTAGGAGATCTCCTTGAGCTTGAGCGCGCCCTCCAGGGCCAGGGGGTAGCACGCGCCCCGGCCGAGGTAGAGGAAGCTCGTGGCCTCGGCGTGCAGCCGCGAGAGGCGCTGGGCCTGGTCGCGCATGCCGGGCAGCTCCTTCTCCAGGAGCTGGGGCAGCATGGCCAGCTCGCGCACGCAGCGGGCGGCGGTGTCCGCGTCCAGAACCCCGGAACGGCGGCCCCAGTAGAGGGCCAGCAGGAGCATGGACGTGAGCTGGCTGCACATGGCCTTGGTGGAGGCCACGCTGATCTCGGGACCGGCCTGGGTGTACATGACGTAGTCCGACTCGCGGGCCACGCTGGAGCCGACCACGTTGCACAGGCCGATGACCGGCAGGCCCTGCTCCTTGGCCAGGCGGATGCCCGCCAGGGTGTCGGCGGTCTCGCCGGACTGGGAGATGGCCAGGACCACGCCCTTCTTGTCCAGGATGGGGCCCCGGTAGCGGAACTCGGAGGCGATCTCCACCTGGACCGGGATCTTGGCCCACTTCTCCAGGAGGTACATGCCCCAGAGCCCGGCGTGGAAGGAAGTGCCGCAGGCCACGATGTGCAGGCGCTCGGGCACGCCCAGGGCCTCGATCTCGGGCAGGTCCACGGAGTTGTCGGCGTGGTCCACGCGGCCAACGAGGCAGTCCGCGATGACCTTGGGCTGCTCGAAGATCTCCTTGATCATGAAGTGCTTGTGGCCGCCCTTCTGGGCCGACTGCACGTCCCAGGCGATGTGCTGGACCTTCTTTTCGCGCGGGGCCAGGGTGGCGGCGTCGAAGACCCGCCAGGAGTCGGCGTCGATGCGCACGAGGTCGCCGTCGTCCAGGAAGACCACCTCGCGGGTGTAGGGCAGGAAGGCCGGGATGTCCGAGGCCACGAAGTTCTCGCCCGTGCCGATGCCCATGACCAGGGGGCTGGAGCGCCGCGCGGCGTGGATCACGCCGGGCATGTCCTGGTGGATGACCGCGATGGCCCAGGCGCCGTCGGCGCGGGACAGGGCCCAGGACAGGGCCTTGGTCAGGTCGCCCTTCTCCTTGAGTCCCTCGGAGATGAGGTTGGCCAGGACCTCGGTGTCGGTCTGGGAGGAGAAGGTGTAGCCCTTGGCCGAGAGCTCCTTCTTGATCTCCAGGTAGTTCTCGATGATGCCGTTGTGGATCAGGGCGATCTTGCCGGAGTTGTCGCGGTGGGGGTGGGCGTTGGCCTCGTTGGGCACGCCGTGGGTGGCCCAGCGGGTGTGGCCGATGCCCGCGGTGGCCTGGAACACGTTCTGTCGGGCGAGTTTCTTCTCCAGCTCCCCGAGCTTGCCCGGGGCGCGGATGACGGAGAGCTCCCCGGCCTGGACGAATCCCACTCCGGCCGAGTCATACCCACGGTATTCGAGCCGCCGCAGACCCTCGACGATGAGGGGCACGGCGGGACGGTGGCCGCTGTATCCGATGATTCCGCACATGGTCGAAGATGTCCTTTGTTGTCGGTTTCCGGTCCCGGGACCTCCCGGGAGGCCGCCTGGAGTATGACGTTTTCCCGCTTTTTGTCAAATCACGGTCGACGGGAAATCCGCTGCTGCCAAGGGTTGCCGGGGGTCATCATTGACATGCCCTCCGGCGGGGGGTAGGCGGGAATCGGACGGGAAGTCCGGCAACGCCTATGGGGGGAGGTCGGGAGATGCAGAAGGTCGTCGGGGAGATCTTTTCACGGGGGTTGGTGGCCGTTCCGCTCGACATGGAGACCGGCGAGGCCGTGGCGCTCATGCGCGACCGCCGCATCTCCTGCGTGGTGGTCGTGGACGACGGCCGGGCCCAGGGCATCTTCACCGAACGCGACGTGGTCCGTCTGGTGGCCCGGCGCGGCCACGAATTCCTGGGCGAGCCCATCTCCGTGTTCATGAGCCCGGGCGTGGTCCAGGTGCGGCCCCAGGCCACCATTCACGAGGCCTTCGCCCTGCTCATGGAGCGGCACATCCGCCATCTGGTGGTGGCCGAGGCCGGAGGCCCGCCCCTGGGCGTGCTGACCCAGTCCGACCTGGTGGACCAGCTGGGCTACGAATTCTTCATCAAGGTCCAGACCGTGGCCCAGATCATGAGCCGGGCCGTGCTCGTGGTGGACGGCTCCACGCCGTTGCGCCGCGCCTCCCAGATCCTGGCCGATCGCCAGGTGAGCTTCCTGGTGGTGGGCGAGGCCTGCGGCGGCCCGCCCCTGGGCGTGCTCACCGAGCGCGACGTGGCCCGCCTGGCCCTGGAGTCCACGGACCTGGAGATCCCGGTGAGCGAGGTCATGAGTTCGCCCGTGGCCACCCTGCACCAGGACTCCCCGGCCTACGCCGCCGCCGAGATGATGCGCGAGCGCCACATCCGCCGCGTGGTGGTGGTGGACGAGTGCGGGCGGCTGGCCGGGGTGGTGACCCAGTCCGACCTCGTGCGCGGCCTGGAGAGCAAGTACATCGAGACGCTCAAGCAGATCATCCGGGACCAGGGCGTGGAGCTGGAGCGCACGGCCCGCGAACTCTCGGAGAAGACCCTCTACCTGGACAACCTCCTGTCCACGGCCATGGACATGGGCATCGTGGCCACGGACACGGAATTCAACGTGGTCTACCACAGCGCCTCGGCCGGGCGCATCCTGGGCAGCCGCGCCTCGGACGTGCTGGGCAAGCCCCTGTCCGGCGTGCACTCGGGCATCGCCCTGGACTCCGGGCGCTTCGACCGGGCCATGGACCAGGTGCGCCGGCAGGGCTCCCACGAATTCTGCTTCTCCCGCCGCCAGGGCGGGGTGCTCCGGCACGTCAACGCCCGGGTCTCGTCCGTGCGCGGCCAGGGCGGGCTGGTGGGCTACGTGCTCATGGTCCAGGACGTGACCGAGAAGCGCCAGGCCGAGGAGACCATCCGCTTCCTGGCCTACCACGACACCCTCACCGGCCTGGCCAACCGCGTGCTCTTCGCCGAGCGCCTGGACATGGACCTGGCCCGCTGCCGCCGCCACGGCCTGTTCCTGGCCCTGGTGGTCCTGGACCTGGACCGCTTCAAGGAAGTCAACGACAAGCTCGGCCACCACGCGGGCGACCAGGTGCTCCACGACGTGGCCCACCGGCTCCAGTCCCTGCTGCGCCAGACCGACACCGTGGCCCGCATGGGCGGCGACGAGTTCACGGTCATCCTCACGGACCTCAAGTCCCCGGAGGACGCCCTGCCCGCCGCCGAGAAGCTCCTCCAGGCCTTCGCCCGGCCCGTGCTCGTGGAGGACACGCCCGTGGAGGTCAAGGCCAGCCTGGGCGTGGCCGTGTATCCGGTCCACGGCGAGGACGGCGAGAACCTCCTGCGCGGCGCGGACCGGTCCATGTACCGGGCCAAGCGCCTGGGCCAGGAGAACCGGCTGGCGAACATCGTCCTGGAGGCCTGACCGGCCCCGGACGAGCGCGCCCGCCGGCGCATCATTCCGAAGAAAAACACCTGTCCTTGCGCCTGGATGCGCGTCGGCCGTGATTTTCTCGCGACCCCGCGTCCGCGCGTTTTTCCCGCGCGCCCTCGGGCCGTGGGCCAGCCCCTTGGTTCGACAGGAGAAAACAACCACCCGCCATGTTTCGCCCCGGGCTTGCCCGGGGCGTTTTGTTGTAGTAACGATATAAGAACTCCAAAGAGTTTGGGACGGGGGTGGAATGCATTCCGTTTCCGAGCGCAAGGCGCTCTGCGAACGTTTCCTGGAGGCCGCCGAGGGTCGGGGCCCGGCGGCCGAGTCCGAGGCGTTGCGGCAGGTTGAGGAGGCCCTCGGGCCGTCGGCATGCGCCGACCTGCTGCACGCCTTGACGCGTCTGGAGTTCGGCCAGGAGGAGGGCTGCCGCCACTGGCGGGCCATCGCGCGCCATCGCCAGGCGCTGGCCCTCTCCCTGGGCCGCGACGTGGGCATCCGCGTGGCGCTCTGCGACTACTTCGTGAACGTGGCCCCCACGGTGCGCAACCCCGTGCTCGTGGAGCTGCACCTCCTGCGCCGCCAGGAGGAGCTGGCCCTCACCGACGAACTCACCGGCCTGTCCAACCGCCGCCGCCTGAACCAGGAGCTGGAGCGCGAGGTGGAGCGCTTCCGCCGCTTCGGCCAGCCCTTTTCCGTGGTCATGCTCGACCTGGACCGCTTCAAGGATTTCAACGACGCCCACGGCCACCAGGCCGGGGACGAGGCGTTGCGCGGCGTGGCCCAGGCCATGCTGGAAACCTGCCGGGTCATGGACCAGGCCGCGCGCTGGGGCGGCGAGGAGTTCGTGCTGCTCCTGCCCCAGACCGGCAAGGACGACGCCGTGGCCGTGGCCGAACGCGTGCGACGGGCCGTGGCCCTGCGGCCCGTGCCCTATGAGGGCCGCGACCACGGGCCGATCACGGTGAGCGCCGGGGTGGCCACCTTCCCGGAGGACGCCTACACCGCCGAGACCATCATCCGACGGGCCGATACAGCCCTGTACCGGGCCAAGGCCCAGCGGAACATGGTCTTCGCCTTCCGCGAGGGCTCCCGCCGCCACCCCCGGCTCAAGGTGCGGCTGGAGGCGGACCTGCGCCCGGTCCACGGGCCGGAACGCTTCTGCGCCACACGGGACCTGAGCCTGGGCGGCATGCTCTGCGAAGCATCGGGCGGGCTGCCCCTGGGCGCGGAAGTGGAGATCGTGCTGCGCGACGGCGACCGCCGGTCCATGCCCCTGCGCGGCCGGGCCCTGCGCGTGACCCCGGACCCGGAGCGGCCCGGGGGCTTCATCCTGGCCCTGGGCTTCGACGCCCCCGACTCCCGCCGCCAGGACATGATCCTGGAGTTCCTGGCCCCCCGCTCGGCCGAGGCGCACTAGCGGACCCTGGACCCTCCACGCCGACCGCATCGCAAAAAAAAACAAGGCCCCGCGCATCACCTGCCCGGGGCCCCGGTTTCTTTTCCGCGTTCCGTCCGGCGCGGTCAGCCCCGGGCGAATCCCCGCCACTTCCCCATGAGCGCCTGCAGGGCCTTGCCCCGGTGCGACCGGGCGTTCTTCTGTTCCGGCGTCATCTGGGCCGCGGTCATGTCCAGTTCGGGGTCGAAGAAGATCGGGTCGTAGCCGAAGCCGGACTTCCCAGCGTAGCCGTGGGTGATCCGGCCCTCCCACTCCCCGCGCGCGGTGAGCGTGGCCCCGTCCGGCCGCGCCGCCGCCACCACGCAGACGAACCGCGCCGTGCGCTTTTCGTCCGGCACGTTCGTGAGTTCCAGCAGCAGCTTGGCGTTGTTGGCCTCGGCGTCGCCGTGGCCCCCGGCGTAGCGCGCGGAATAGACCCCAGGCACGCCGCCCAGGGCGTCCACGCAGATGCCCGAGTCGTCGGCCACGGCGGTCAGGCCCGTGGCCTGGGACACCGCCCGGGCCTTGAGCAGGGCGTTTTCCTCGAAGGTGGTCCCGGTCTCCTCGACGTCCTCCACGTCCGGGAAGTCGCCCAGGCCCTTCACCTCGATCCCCAGCCCGGCCATGAGGGCCGAGAACTCCCGAATCTTGCCCGCGTTGCGCGTGGCCAGCACGATCACGTCCATGTCCGCCAACTCCCGCTCTGGTTTGAACCGGCCAAAACTCCCATCTTCCCGCCTCCCTGTAAACCCCCCCGGCTTCGCCCCCCTTCGGGGGGCTATAGAACGGCCAAGAGGCTTTCGTCTTTTTGCCTTTCTGAAACGGGCCGAAGGCCCCCCCGGCTTCGCCGGGCTATAGAAAGGCGAAGAGGCTCCTGCCTCCCCGCCTCTCCGCAAATGGGGGCGAAGTCCCCCGACAGGTGGACGCGAGGCGTGTTTTCACGAGCCAGGCAGGGGCAAGTCAGGCCCGGCCCGGAGCGCCCACACGACTTTCGCCGCAACCCGTCACCTCTGAATCGGGAGTGCGCGGCCCCTTGCCTTGTCGTGAAAATACCCGAGGGCCCGCCCCCCCCCGCCTTCCCGGCTTCGCCGGTTCATGGAACAGCCAAGAAGCTTCCGTCTTTTTGTCTTTCCGTAAACCCCCGAAGGGGGCGGGACGTGGCCCGTCAAGATGCAAATCCGCTGCAATGAGCTGCATATCCCCTGCTTTTCTTCTCCAGCCCCCAAAACGCCCCTTATGGTTCGTTGAAAACCTATAGGAGGCGGCATATGCTGCCCCCTTCGGGGGTTATAGGAAGGCGAAGAGGCTCCCATCTTTCGCCTTTCTGGAAACCGGCGAAGCCGGGTGGGTGGTGGCCAAGGAACCGGATTGGGCTCCGCCCAAGCGGCGGATGTCCCTGGTGGCTGGAGGCCTCGGCGGGCACACCAAGCCCAACTCCCACGGCGACCAGCAGCCCTACGATGAACTGGGCCGTTACGCCGGGCCCGGAG
>NZ_JAMHGA010000010.1 GCF_023660105.1 Desulfovibrio aminophilus
CCGTGCCCATGACCCTGGGCCAGGAGTTCTCGGCCTACGCCACGACCCTGGGCGAGGACATCTGCCGCGTGCGCGAGGCCCGCGACCTGGTCCTGGAGATCAACCTCGGGGCCACGGCCATCGGCACGGGCATCAACGCTCCCTCGGACTACGCCCGTCTGGCCACCTCGGCCCTGTGCAATCAGACCGGCCTGGAGTTCCTCACCTCGCCGAACCTCATCGAGGCCACCTGGGACACCGGGGCCTACGTGCAGGTCTCCGGCGTGCTCAAGCGCGTGGCCGTGAAGCTCTCCAAGATCTGCAACGACCTGCGCCTGCTCTCCTCCGGTCCCCGCGCGGGCCTGAACGAGATCAATCTGCCCAAGATGCAGCCCGGCTCCTCGATCATGCCCGGCAAGGTCAACCCCGTGATCCCCGAGGTGGTCAACCAGGTGGCCTTCGACATCATCGGCAAGGACGTGACCATCACCATGGCCGCCGAACACGGGCAGTTGGAGCTGAACGTCATGGAGCCGGTCATCGTCAACTGCCTGTTCCAGGGCATCGACATGCTCCGCCGCGCCTGCCGCGTGCTCCAGGAGCGCTGCGTCAGCGGCATCACCGCCAACCGCGACCACTGCCGCCGGATGGTGGAGAACAGCATCGGCATCATCACCGCCCTCAACCCGCTCATCGGCTACGAGAAGTCCGCGGCCGTGGCCAAGGAGGCCCTGGAGAGCGGCGATTCCGTCTACGAGCTGATCCTCAAGAACAAGATCCTGAGCAAGGAGAAGATGGACGAGGTGCTCTCGCCCGAGAACATGATGCATCCCCGTTTCATCAGGGCCTGATCATTCCCTGGAGCGCGAGGGGCGGAAACGGTCCGCCCCTCCCCAAAAAAGCTCGGAAGAACCCAAGGGAGTTCCAATATGTTCTGGATCCAACTGGTCATCGTCCTGCTGGCGATCTTCGTCGGCGCGCGGCTCGGCGGCGTCGGGCTCGGGGTCATGGGCGGCCTCGGCCTGGCCGTCCTGAGCTTCTTCTTCGGCGTGCAGCCCACCGCCCCGCCCATCAACGTCATCCTCATGATCGCGGCCGTGGTCACGGCGGCCGGGGCCCTGCAGGCCGCCGGCGGCCTGGACTACCTGGTGGACATCGCGGCCGGCATCCTGCGCCGCAATCCCAGCCGGATCACCTTCCTCGGCCCCATCGTGACTTACGTGTTCACCTTCTTCGCCGGAACCGGCCACGTGGCCTACTCCGTGCTGCCGGTCATCGCCGAGGTGGCGCGGGGAACCAAGATCCGTCCCGAACGGCCGCTGTCCATCGCGGTCATCGCCTCCCAGCAGGCCATCACCGCCAGCCCCATCTCGGCGGCCACGGTGGCGCTCCTGAGCCTGACCGCCACCGCCGGGGTCCAGCTCTCCGACATCCTGATGGTCTGCGTGCCTTCGACCTTCCTCGCCTGCATGATCGGCGCGTTCTTCGCCAACAAGACCGGCAAGGACCTGATGAACGACCCCGAGTACCTCAAGCGCCTGGACGATCCCAAGCTCCGCGAGGCCCTGGAGAACGCCCGCGACGGCGTGGTCGCCCCCAGGGTCGAGGTTCCCGCCGCGGCCAAGTTCTCCGTGGTCCTGTTCCTGCTCGGCACCCTGAGCATCGTGCTCTTCGGCTCCTTCGAGTGGATGCGCCCCGCCTGGGAGGTCAAGGGCCAGCTCGTGCGCATGTCCATGGCCAGCACCATCGAGATCGTCATGCTCACCGTGGGCGCGCTCATCATGCTCGTCAGCCGGGTCAACGTGCAGAAGCTCGCCGAAGGCAGCGTCTTCAGCGCCGGCGTGCAGGCCGTCATCGCCATCTTCGGCATCGCCTGGCTCGGCGACAGCTTCTTCAGCGGCAACATGGACTTCCTGGGCGGCAGCATCAAGGAGATGGTCACGGCGGCCCCCTGGGCCTTCGCCATCGCCCTCTTCGTGCTCTCCATCCTGCTCTTCAGCCAGGCCGCCACGGTCCGCGCCCTGATGCCCCTGGGCATCGCCCTGGGCATCCCGACCCCGGCGCTGCTGGCCATGTTCCCGGCGGTCAACGGCTACTTCTTCATCCCGAACTACCCGACCGTGGTGGCGGCGATCAACTTCGACCGCACCGGCACCACGCACATCGGCAAGTACGTGCTCAACCACAGCTTCATGCTGCCGGGCCTGATCTCGACCATCGGGGCCGTCTGCATCGGATTCCTGCTCGTGGGACTCGTCATGTAGCCGATCCCCCAGCCATGCGGCGCCCGGCCCCGCCGGTCCTCCACGGCCGGGCGCCGCCCTCCCCTGAACCGAACGGAGGATCGCACGGACACAACGCTCAACCGGGAACACTCCTATGCAGACCGACATTTCCCTCCCCGCAGCCATCTCCGGCAAGACCTCCGCCTGCCTGGACGGGCTGCAGATGCTCAGCGGCGCGGCCCTGATCCTCTTCATGTGGTGCCACATGCTGCTCGTGGGCAGCGTGATCATCGGCCCCCCGGTGTTCGACGGCGTGGCGGGCTTCCTGGAGGCGACCTACATGGCCCAGCTCGGCGGCCCGCTCATCGTCCTCGTGTTCCTCACCCATTTCCTCCTGGGCCTGCGCAAGATCCCCGTCTCCTCCAGGGAGCAGAAGGCCATCTGGAACCAGGCCAGGATGCTCCGGCACAAGGACACCTGGCTCTGGGTGGTCCAGGCGGTCAGCGCCCTGGTCATCCTCGTCATGGGCTCCGCCCACCTCTGGGTCATCCTCACGGACCTGCCCATCACGGCGGCCAAGAGCGCGGCCCGCATCCAGGGCGGATTCTGGTGCGGGTTCTACCTGCTCCTGCTTCCCCTGGCCGAACTGCACGTGGGCGTGGGCTTCTACCGCATCGGCGTCAAGTGGGGCCTCATCGGACGCGGCGCCCGCAAAGGCTTCCAGAAGATCGAATACGCCCTCACCGGGGCGTTCATCCTCATCGGCCTGTCCGCGCTGCTCAAGTTTCTCTTCCTCAGCATCTAACGGAGCGAGTTCATGAACGAGATCATATACTCCGACGTCCTCTGCATCGGCGCGGGCCTGGCGGGAGAACGCGTGGCCATCGAGGCGGCCGAGGCGGGCTTCAAGGCGGTCTGCCTGAGCATCGTCCCGGCCCGCCGCTCCCACTCCGCCGCCGCCCAGGGCGGCATGCAGGCCGCGCTGGGCAACTGCGTCATGGGCGAGGGGGACGGCCCGAACGTCCACTTCCTGGACACGGTCAAGGGATCGGATTGGGGCTGCGACCAGGAGGTGGCGCGGCTGTTCTGCGAGACCGCGCCCGTGGCCATGCGCCAGCTGGCCTTCTGGGGCGTGCCCTGGAACCGCGTCGTGGCCGGGGAGGAGGATTACTACCAGGGCGGCAAGAAATTCACCAAGACCGAAAAGAAGGCCGACGAGGGCCTGATCACCGCCCGCAACTTCGGCGGCACGGCCAAGTGGCGCACCTGCTACACCTCGGACGGCACCGGGCACGCGGTCCTGTTCACCATGGACAACCGCGCCATGCACAAGGGCGTCCAGGTCCACGACCGTTGCGAGGCCATCGCCCTGATCCACGACGGGACGGCCTGCAAGGGCGCGGTGGTCCGCTGCCTGCGCACCGGAGCGCTCCGCGTCTACCTCGCCAAGGCCACGGTCATCGCCTCCGGCGGCTTCGGCCGCATCTACCGCGAGTCCACCAACGCCGTCATCTGCGAGGGCGGCGGGCAGGCCATCGCCCTGCGCACCGGCCTGGTGCCCCTGGGCAACATGGAGGCCGTGCAGTTCCATCCCACGGGCATCGTGCCGAGCAACATCCTCGTGACCGAGGGCTGCCGGGGCGACGGCGGCACCCTGCTGGACGTGAACAAGGAACGCTTCATGCCCCGCTACGAGCCGCGGAAGGCCGAGCTGGCCTCCCGCGACGTGGTCTCCCGGCGCATGACCGAGCACATGCGCGAGGGCTTCGGCGTGCCCAGCGACTACGGCCCGCACCTCTGGCTCGACATCCGCCACCTGGGCGCCAAGCACATCAGCACCAAGCTCCGCGAGGTGGAGGAGATCTGCAACAACTTCCTCGGCGTGGACCCCATCACCGAGCTCATCCCGGTGCGTCCGACCCAGCACTACTCCATGGGCGGGGTGCGGACGAACAGGGACGGCGCGGCATACGGGCTCAAGGGCCTGTTCGCCGCGGGCGAGGCCGCCTGCTGGGACCTGCACGGCTTCAATCGGCTGGGCGGCAACTCCCTGTCCGAAACCGTGGTGGCGGGCATGATCGTGGGCGGCAAGGTCGTCGAATTCCTGCTCGGCGGGGAAACCCGCTTCAGCACCCGCGAGGCCGAACAATTCCTGAAGCGGGAGCAGGAGCGCATCGCCTCCGTAACCTCCGGCGGCGGGGAGAACGTCTACGAACTCCGGCGCGTGATGCAGGACACCATGATGGAGGGCGTGGGCATCTTCCGCAACGAGAAGGGCCTGACCCAGGCGGTGATGAAGCTGCAAGAGGTCCGCGAACGCTGCGCGGACATCGGCCTGCGCTCCGACGGCGTGGGCGCCAACGCCGAGCTGGCCCTGGCCCTGAACCTGCCCGGCATGGTCGACCTGGCCATGTGCGTGGCCTTTGGCGCGCTGGCGCGCAAGGAGAGCCGGGGCTCCCACGCCCGCGAGGACCATCCCGCCCGCAACGACCGCGACTGGCTGAACCGGACCCTGGCCTTCTGGCATGAGGGCGACGGTCTGCCCACCCTGAAATACGAGTCCGCCTCCCCGTCCTACGAGCTTCCTCCCGGCGACCGGGGATACGGCGGCGGCACCATCATCAGAGCAGAGGACAAGGAGGTCTGACATGGCCCGTATGCTTCACTTCAACATCTTCCGCTACAATCCCCTGCTGCGCGGGGGCAGGCCCGAGATGCGCGGCTACCAGCTGAATGAAACCGAGAGCATGACGATCTTCATCGCCCTGAACCGGCTGCGGGAGGAACAGGACCCCTCCCTGAAGTTCGACTTCTGCTGCCGGGCGGGCATCTGCGGGGCCTGCGCCATGGTCATCAACGGCCGCCCCGGCCTGGCCTGCCACACCAAGACCCGCGACCTGCCGGAGGAGATCACTCTCCTGCCGCTGCCCTTCTTCAAGTGCATCGGCGACCTGTCCGTGGACACCGGGGTCTGGTTCCAGCAGATGAACCGCCGGGTGGAGTCCTGGGTCCACACCGACACGGACTTCGATCCCCTGGGCCCGGAAGAACGCATGGACAACGAGACCGCCGAGGCCATCTACGAACTCGACCGCTGCATCGAGTGCGGCTGCTGCGTGGCGGCCTGCGGCACGGCCAGGATGCGCGAGGACTTCCTCGGCGCGGCGGCCCTGAACCGCATCGCCCGCTTCATCATCGACCCGCGCGACAAGCGCACCGACCAGGACTACTTCGACGTCATCGGCACCGACCACGGCATCTTCGGCTGCATGGGCCTGCTGGCCTGCGAGGACGTCTGTCCCAAGCACCTGCCCCTGCAGGACCAGCTCGGCTTCCTGCGACGCAAGATGGGCATGCACGCCTTCCGGGAGATGTTCCGGGGACGGCGGAAAGGGCAAGCGGCGTGATCCCCGTATCGGCACCGCCCGTCGGGGGCCCCGCGGGGCCCCCGGGACCGCAACCCCGGAGAACCCCATGAAGCTCTGGATGAAGATCCTCATCGGCATGGCCGCCGGAACGCTCTTCGGCCTCCTGTTCAAGGCCGGAGTCCCCTACGTGGAGCCCCTGGGCGCCCTGTTCATCAAGGGGATCAAGCTGCTCATCGTTCCCCTGGTCTTCGCCTCGCTGGTCACCGGCATGACCAGCATGGAGAACATCCGCCAACTCGGCCGGATCAGCCTGAAGACCTTCACCATCTACATGGCCACCACGGCCTGCGCGGTCAGCGTGGGCCTGTTCATGAGCTGGGCCTTCCAGCCCGGGGCGGGCATGGGCCTGGCCGCGCCCCAGGACGCGGCCGCCAAGGTTCCGCCATCCGTGGTCGAAACCCTGCTCGACATGGTTCCGGCCAATCCCCTGGCGGGCATGGTCGAGGGCAACATCCTCCAGATCATCACCTTCGCCATCCTGCTCGGCCTGTCCATGAACCTCGCCGGGCAGAAGTCCGAGCCCGTGCGCCGGTTCTGCGAATCCCTGGCGGAGATCATGTACTCCATGACCTCCATCGTCATCTCCTTCGCCCCGGTGGGCGTCTTCGCGCTCATGGCCAAGGTCGTGGCCCAGTACGGCCTGGAGGCGCTCCTGCCCCTGGCCAAGATCATCTTCCTGGTCTACGGCGGCTGCCTCCTGCACATGGTCCTGGTCTACGGCGGAAGCGTCGGGCTCCTGGCCCGGCTCAACCCCCTGCGCTTCTTCCGGGGCAGCCTCGACGCCCAGCTGGTGGCCTTCTCCACCAGCTCCAGCTCGGGCACCCTGCCCGCCACCATCCGCTGCGCGGAGCAGAACCTCGGCGTCTCCAAGTCCGTGGCCAGCTTCGTGCTTCCCCTGGGGGCCACCATCAACATGGACGGCACGGCCATCTACCAGGGCGTCTGCGCCGTGTTCGTAGCCCAGGCCTACGGCGTGGACCTGACCGTGGCCAACTACGCGACCATCGTGCTCACCGCCACGCTGGCCTCCATCGGCACGGCCGGGGTGCCCGGAGCGGGCCTGATCATGCTCTCGCTGATCCTCTCCTCCATCGGCCTGCCCATGGAGGGACTGGCGCTCATCGCGGGCATCGACCGCATCCTGGACATGGCCCGCACCACGGTCAACGTCACCGGCGACGCCATGACGGCCCTGCTGGTGGCCAAGAGCGAAGGCGAATTGGACATGGCGGTCTATGAGGCGAACGGGACCGCGGCCGAGGATTCGGCCACCGCGCAATGAGGAGGACGGGCATGCGCTGTTCCATCAAGACCAAGCTGATCGCGGGACTGCTCACGGTGGTCCTGCTCATCATGGCCGGGCTCTTCGCGTTCGTGGGCGCGAACTTCAGCGAACAGGCCCGGGAGGCGGCCATCCGCGGCGCCCGAGGCGAGATGGTCCAGGTGGAGTCCGCCATCACCCTCTTCCTGGACGAGAGCTTGATGAACGTCGAGATCGTGGCCCGCCACCCCCTGGCCGCCCGCGCCGACGAGGTCACCACCTCCTACCTGCAGACCACCGAGCGGCGCATGGCCCAGGCCGATCCAGGGGACCTCGTGGGCCAGGGGCTGACCGACCTCATGACCGCGATGCTCCGCGCCCACCCGGTCTACGCCCAGGTCTACGCGGGCACCGCCGACGGGGCCTTCGTCACCTCGCCGAAGAAGAATCCCCAGCCCGAGGGCTACGACCCGCGCAGGCGGCCCTGGTACCAGGCCACCCGGGACGTGGTGGACCGGCCGGTGCTGCACGACGCCTACGTCTCCACCACCGGAGCCGCCGTCACCTGCGTCACTCGGGCCATCGTCCGCGACGGCCGGGTCCTGGGCGTGGCGGCCATAGACATCGCCCTCGACAACCTGACCGGCCGGGTCAAGTCCATCCACCTGGGCCGGACCGGGCACATGGTCCTCATCCAGGACAACGGCGTGATCCTGGCCGACCCGCGCCACGAAAACCAGAACTTCAAGAAGGTCTCCGAGCTGGAGAACCGCGCCCTGGAATCCCTGTTCCGGCTCGGCTCCGGCGAGATGGACCTGACCATCGACGGCACGGAGTGGCTGGGCCTGGTCCTCACCTCGGAGAAGACCGGCTGGCGGCTGGTGGGCCTCATCGAACGCGACGAGATCACGGCCCCGGTGCGCCAGACCCTGCTCCTGCTCGGCGGGGCCTGCCTCCTCGCCCTGGCCCTGCTGGCCGGAGCCGTCTGGTTCCTGGCCAATGCGGCCATCATCCGGCCGCTCATGCGCGTGGCCGACTTCCTGGAGGCCCTGGCCCAGGGGGTCTACGACCGCCGCCTGGACCACTCGCGGAAGGATGAAATCGGACGCATCTACGACGCGCTCAACCGCACGGCCCAGGAGCTCCAGGACAACATCGAGGAGATCCGGGCCAAGCGCCGCGAGGCCGAGAACAAGGCCCGCGCCGCAGAGCAGGCCGGAACCGCCGCGGAGCAGGCCAGGGCCAAGGCCGAGCAGGCCAGGACCGAAGGCATGCTCCTCGCGGCCCGGCGCCTGGAGGAGACGGCCCGGCACATCGGCGAGGCCTCCGCGCGCATCACCTCCAAATCCCGGGACATCCGGGGCGGCACCGAGACCCAGCGCGACCGCATCCAGTCCACGGCCACGGCCATGGAGGAGATGAACGCCACGGTGCTGGAGGTGGCCAAAAACGCGGGCGACGCGGCCGAGCAGGGCAAGCGTTCCAAGGACACGGCCCAGGCCGGAGCCGCCGTGGTGGCCCGGGCCATCGAGGCCATGAACGGCTCCCAGCGCCAGGCCGAGGTACTCCAGTCCAACATGGCCCAGCTGGACGACCGGGCCCGGGCCATCGGCAACGTGATCACGGTCATCGAGGACATCGCGGACCAGACCAACCTCCTGGCGCTCAACGCGGCCATCGAGGCCGCCCGGGCGGGCGAGGCCGGACGCGGTTTCGCCGTGGTGGCCGACGAGGTCCGCAAGCTGGCCGAGAAGACCATGACCGCCACCAAGGAGGTGGGGCACTCCATCGAGTCCATCCAGAAGGTGGCCGCGGCCAACATCTCCTCCATGCAGGGAGCCCTGGACGACCTGTCCAAGGCCACGGGCCTGGCCCGGGACTCCGGCGAGGCCCTCGCGGAGATCGTGGCCGACGCCGAGGCCTCGGCCGGGCAGATCCAGAGCATCGCGGCCGCGGCCGAGCAGCAGGCATTGGCCTCGGAGGAGATCAACCGCTCCATCGAGGAAATCCACACCATCGCCCTGGACACTTCGGGCAACGCGGAGGAATCCCTGGCCGGCCTGGAGGATCTGGAGCACCAGGCCTCGGCCCTTTCCGGGCTGATCCGGGGGCTGAAGAGCGAGGCCGGGCAGGGATTGTGACGCTTCCGTCTCGGCCGCCCGCGCGGCCTGGACGGGCAGGGGTCTGAAAACGTATACGAAAGGCGTCCCGCCGCCGGGCGGCGCACCGGCGGGGCCCGACTGCGGTTCCCGCCGTAATGGCCGCCGCCCCAAGGGCGCGGGGGCACAAACAGCGGCCGGGGGCGGCGCGGACGCCCCGGACCGCCGGACACCAATGCGGAAATGCTGCACCTCGTCGCCGACCGAGGGAATGGCCCAGGCGGCGGCCGTCCTGCTGCTTCTCTTCCTCGCCACAGCTCCGGCCGTGGTGCGCGCCGATCCTCCGGCCCACGAGCCTCCCCGCCAGACCGTGGTCATCGGCGGGGACATCCACTATCCTCCCTATGAATTCCTGGACGAAAACGGCGAGCCGAGCGGCTTCAACGTGGAGCTGAGCCGGGCCGTGGCCAAGGCCGCCGGGCTGGACATCAAGATCCGCCTCGGGCTCTGGAAGTCCATGCGCCAGGACATGGAGAACGGCGACATCGACGTGCTCCAGGGCATGTCCTACTCCCTGGAGCGGGCCAAGACCCTCAGCTTTTCGGCCCCATACACCACGGTGGCCTACTCCATCTTCGCCCGCGACGACTCGCCCTCGGCCGCCTCCCTGCACGACCTCAGAGGCAAGGCCGTCCTGGTGGAGGAGGGCGGGGCCATGTACGATTTCCTCTCCCACTCCTCCCCGGGCATCATCCTCATTCCGACCTACAACCACGAGAACGCCCTGCGGCGGCTGGCCGCCGGACACGCCGACTTCGCTCTCGTGGCCGAGGCCGCCGGGCGATACATGGCGAGAAAATTCGACCTGGACGTGCACCCCGTGTCCACGCCCGTCTCCCTGGAACAGTATTGCTACGCCGCCCGCAAGGACAAGGCCGAGGTGCTGGCGAAGCTCAGCAAGGGGCTCGAAACCCTCAAGACCAGCGGGGAATACCGGAAGCTGAGCGACAAGTGGTTGACCTTCCCGGAGCGGGACCAGATTCCCTGGCGCTCGGCCCTCAAGTACGGCGCGATGCTCTTGGCCCCGCTCCTGGCGATCCTCATCGGCAGCCTGGTCTGGTCGCGCATGCTGCGCAGGGAGGTCGCCGCCCGGACGGCCGAATTGAAGGAGGAGGTGCGCAAGCATCGCGAGGCGAAGCGGCAGCTGGAGGAGAACCAGAAGCTCATCATCCACTCCGACCGCATGGCCACCCTGGGGGTCATGGCCTCGGGCATCGCCCATGAGATCAACAACCCCAACGGGCTGATGCTGATGAATCTGCCCATCGTTCTCGAAGCCTACGAGGACATTCAGGACATTCTCCAAGGCCATTATGGGCGGCACGGCGACTTCTCCATGGGCGGCCTGCCGTATTCCAGGATGCGCGACGAGGTGCCGCAGATGCTCACCGACCTGATGGAGAGCGCGGACCGCATCCGCACCATCATCCACGACCTCAAGGAATACGCGCGCAAGAGCGGCCGCACGGACATGGAGCCGCTGGACATGAACCAGCTCGTGCAGACCTCGCTGCGCTTCGTGAGCAACGCGGTGAAGAGGGCCACCGACAACCTCTCGGTCCGCTACGCCGACGACCTGCCGCCGGTCTTCGGCAACGCCCGCCAGATCCAGCAGGTGATCATCAACCTCCTGCTCAACGCCTGCGAGGCGTTGGACAACCGGCGCAAGGGCATTGAGGTGGCCACCTCCTACGACGAACGGCTGAACGCCGTGGTGGTCACGGTGCGGGACGAGGGCGTGGGCATCAGCCCGGCGGACCTCGACCACATCACCGACCCCTTCTTCACCACCAAGCGGGAACAGGGCGGCACCGGCCTCGGCCTCTCCGTCTCGGCCGGGATCGCCAAGGCCCACTACGGCACCATGGACTTCGAATCGGCTCCCGGCGCGGGCACCACGGTCACGCTCTCGCTGCCCGCCCACACCTCTTCCGACAACGCGCCGGCCTGACGCCCGGCAGAGGATTCCGCCATGCCCACCTTCAGCAACGAAACCCCCTGCCCGGCCTTCAAGATCCTCATCGTGGACGACGAGCCCGCCTGGCTCAGGAGCCTCAGCCTGGCCCTGGAGCGCTTCGCCGGGATCAACAACGTCCTGGCCTGCCAGGACAGCCGGGACGTGGACCGCATCCTCAAGTCCAACGACATCGGCATCGTCCTGCTGGATCTGACCATGCCGGGCTGCGGCGGAGAACAGCTGCTCGCCATGATCTCCGAGGAGCATCCCGGGGTCCACGTGGTCATCATCAGCGGCATGAACCAGCTGGCCACCGCCGTGCGCTGCATCAAGCAGGGCGCCATCGACTACTTCGTGAAGACCGACCCCCAGGAGCACATCATCAAGGGCGTGGTCCAGGCCATCCGCAACCGCGAACTCCAGACCGTGAACCAGGAGATGCGCCAGCGCTTCCTCTCCGGCCAGATCGAGCACCCGGAGGTCTTCGCGGAGATCGCCACGGCGGCGCCCTCCATGCTGGCGGTATTCCAATACGTGGAGTGCGTGGCGCGCAGCAGCCAGCCGGTGCTCATCACCGGCGAGAGCGGCGTGGGCAAGGAGCTCATCGCCAAGGCCCTGCACACGCTGAGCGGGACGCAGGGCCCGCTCGTGTCGGTGAACATGGCCGGACTGGACGACACGAGCTTCTCGGACACGCTCTTCGGCCACATGCCGGGGGCCTTCACCGGGGCGGCCCGGGCCCGCTCCGGCCTCATCGAGCAGGCCAGGGGAGGAGCCCTCTTCCTGGACGAGATCGGCGACCTGGGCCTACAGTCCCAGATCAAGCTCCTGCGTCTCCTGCAGGAGGGGGAGTACTACCCCCTGGGCAGCGACCGGCCCAAGCGCATGCAGGCCCGCGTCATCGCGGCCACGCACCAGGACCTGGCCCGCAAGGTCGAGCGCGGCGAGTTCCGCAAGGACCTGTTCTACCGCCTGCACATCCACAACGTGCACATTCCGCCCCTGCGCGAACGCACCGGCGACATCCCCCTGCTGCTCGCCAGATTCCTGGAGGAGGCCGCGCGGGAGTTCGGCAAGAAGGTCCCCACCGTGCCCAAGGAGCTGACCTCCTACCTGGCGAACTACCCCTTCCCGGGCAACGTGCGCGAACTGCGGGGCATGGTCTTCAACGCCGTGAGCACGCACAAGGCCAAGGTGCTCTCCATGGAGCCCTTCATCCAGGCCATGGGCCGCGAGGCCGGCCCTCTCTCGGCTCCCCAGAATGCCGAGCCGGACCGCCCCTTCGGCGGATTCGAGACCATCCCGCGCATCAGCGAATGCGTGACCCTGCTCATCCGGGAGGCCCTGCACCGGGCCGGGGGCAACCAGACCCTCGCCGCCAGGATGCTCGGCATCTCCCAACCGGCCCTGAGCAAACGCCTCAAGCAGCTCAACTCCTGACCCGGGCCGCGGGAACGGCTGAGCGGATCACCGGCGCATCCCCTGGTTGGGCATGAAGTGAAGCCGCCGGGCTCAATAGGGCGGCTGGTACGGGTCCGGGGTTCCCGCCGGGATGGGCGGGTACTTCTTCAGGCCGGCCGTCCATTCCCCGACGACCTTCTGGATGGCGGCCGCGACCCAGGAGTTCTGGGCCCCCACGTCGCGCTCCTCCCGGGGGTCCGTCAGCAGGTTCACGAGCTTGGGCACCGGCAGCCGCTGCGGCGTGTCGTACATGTTCTCCTGCCAGATGAAGTGGACCTTCCAGTTGCGCCATTTGACGGCCGAGAAGCGGTCGGCCACGTAGGCCGGAAACGCCTCCCGGGCGGAATGCTCCGTGGCCCCGAGGAAGAAGGGCGTCTGGTCCACGCCGTCGATGGCCCGGTCGCCGGGGATCTCCGCCCCGCCCACCCTGGCCAGGGTGGTGAAGCAGTCCACCACGTGCACGATCTCGTTGCTCACCCGTCCGGCAGGAACCCTGCCGGGCCAGCGCAGGATGAACGGCGTCCGCAGGGAGCCTTCCATGGCCGTGAAATAGGTTCCGCGCCACGGCCCGGCCGAGCCCTCCCAGGGGTGGGTGGCCTCCGGCCCGTTGTCGCTGGCGAAGACGACCAGGGTGTTCTTCTCCACGCCCAGGGACTTGAGGGTGTCCAGGAGCCGGCCCACCCGGTGGTCCATCTCGGCCAGGCAGTCGGCCCAGTCGCCGTTGCCCGTGGAGCCCGCGAACTCGGGGTTCGGCAGGGTGGGCAGGTGCATGAGCGAAAAGGAGACGTAGGCGAAGAAGGGCTTGCCCGCGTTGACCTGCCGCCGCATGAACTCGATGCAGCGGCGGGTGATCTCCGCCTCCATGAGCCGCCGCTGTTCCACGTCCAGCGGTTTCAGCCGCCGGGCCTTTTCCCCCTTGCGCGCCTCGTGGATGTACTCGGGCTCGGCCACCTTCGGGTCCCAGCCCTGGCGCCTGCCCACCGAGGGCCAGAGGCCGTTCGTCTCGCCGGTGGAGGGCCACAGGCACTCGTCGTAGGAGCGGGGAATGCCGTACCACTCGTCGAAGCCCTGGTGCGTGGGAAAGCGCTCCTCGGAACTGCCCAGGTGCCACTTGCCCCAGATGCCGGTGGCGTATCCCCGGCCGGAGAGCAACTCCGCCAGGGTGACCTCCCAGAGGGTCAGACCGTCCGGCCCGCCGCCGATGGGCACCTCATAGGTCCCCGAGCGGATGGAGTAGCGGCCGGTCATGAGCGCCGAGCGCGTGGGCGTGCACTGGGCCTCGACGTTGAAGTTCAGGAGCCGCAGGCCCTGCGCCGCGAGGGTGTCGATGCGCGGCGTGGGCGCGCCCCGCAGGATGCCGCCGCCGTAGACGCCCAGCTCGCCGTAGCCCAGGTTGTCCACGAGCATGAAGAGGATGTTCGGCTTGTCGGCCGCGAAGCCGCTCCCCGCGAAGAGCAGGAGCAGCGCGGCCGCGCCGGAGGAGACGAGGAACCGCCGGAGTCTGGACATGGGAATCCTCCCGGAACGGCGGGAATCAAGCCCCCGGGGGCAAGTCCAGCCGTTTGATTTTTCAATGCAATTCCACCTACCCCCTTTCACCGGCGCTGCCAAGGTCGAACCGCGCCGGAGCCGAAGGCCTCCCGGCATGGACCGCCGAACCGGCGGAGAAAAGCCTTGCGGCGCTGATTTTCCGTGGATACCCTCGCGGGAAACGGTCCGCCCGGCATACGGAGTGAAAACCATGAAGCCCCGCAAGGAACACGACTTTCTCGGCGAGAGGGAGATTCCCTCCGGCGCCTACTACGGCATCCAGACCCTGCGCGCGGTGGAGAACTTCAACATCTCCCGCCGCTCCATCTCCCACTGGCCCGAGATGATCACGGCCCTGGCCCAGGTGAAGAAGGCCGCGGCCACGGCCAACATGCAGCTCGGCGTGATCCCGGCCGAGATCGGCGGCGCCATCCGCTCGGCCTGCGACGAGATCATCGCGGGCAGGCTCCACGACCAGTTCCCCGTGGACTGCATCCAGGGCGGCGCGGGCACCTCCACGAACATGAACGCCAACGAGGTCATCGCCAACCGGGCGTTGGAAATCCTGGGACACGAGAAGGGCCGGTACGAGCACTGCCACCCGAACAACCACGTGAACTGCTGCCAGTCCACCAACGACGTCTATCCCACGGCCTTCCGCCTGGCCCTGTACAACGACCTGACCGCGCTCACGGGCGACATGGCCCATCTGCAGGAGGGGTTCGCCAACAAGGGCGAGGAGTTCGCGGACGTGCTCAAGATGGGCCGGACCCAGCTCCAGGACGCCGTGCCCATGACCCTGGGCCAGGAGTTCTCGGCCTACGCCACGACCCTGGGCGAGGACATCTGCCGCGTGCGCGAGGCC